>CAZUAH010000285.1:0-17397 GCA_964617665.1 uncultured Pirellulaceae bacterium | reverse complement strand
CAACTGATGAAGCAAGTCGCGACGACGGCGTTGCCGCTGTTCGGTGATGCCTTGCGCTACGACGCCCTCGACGACGAACGGAGTCTGGGCCGGGTTGCCGCCGGTGGCGAAGGGCTTGAAACGATTTCCCAAAAATCCAGCTTCCGAGAATCGTCCCTGTGGGGTGGTCAAGACGATGTAGGGCGGTATCAGCCCCTTGTACTCGCCGTCATAACCTTTGAACCGCGAGACAACGGCGCCGGCAGATGGATACACATCGCGGCCGCCTTGCGGTCGGCCGGTCTGAACCATGTAAGCCGCCGTCTCATGGCCTCTCACGCCGTGTGTCATACCGCGGATCAGGGAGTACTTGTCGGCTTTCTTGGCCAATTCAGGGAGCAGTTCGCAGATCCTGATCCCGTCCACATTCGTCGAGATGGGGCTGTTGAATTGCCCGCAATAGTCATTACCGGCTTCCGGCTTCGGATCGAATGTGTCCAGGTGCGATGGCCCGCCCCACAACCAGACCTGAATGACGGACTTGGCTTTCGCCTTTGGCGGTTCCGGGCCGGCTGCGGCAGTCGCAGCCAGACGATCGGCCATCAGCAGGCCGGTCGCGCCCACTACTCCGCGACGCATCGCCTCGCGCCGGTCGACTTGGCCAACGTTCCCGGGTACGGCAATCGATGGATGCTCTGTACTCATTTTCTCACCTTGATGCTGTGGACCGCAGTTTTGGTCATTTGGATTTCGGACTTTGAAATTGTCTCGAATTTCGAACTTCGAGTTTCGGATTCCTTCCAGACTAATGTCGATGAAGAAACTCGGCGCTGTTGATCAGAGCCCAAACGAGATCTACCATGGCCTCGCGCCCACTGGAGCTGGTCCGATTGGTGAAACCGCGCCGGGGTTTTCGTCCCGTGGCCTCGCTCGCGCTGGCGCCGTCGGACTGGGCATACGTTTCTACGATACTCAATTCGTTTTCCGTCGGAAACCGCGAAAGAACTGTCAGATAAATCTCTGATACACCGTCGCGTGGATCCTTGCGCGGTGTCAGTAGTGCCCGCAGATTTGGGCCTTGTTCGATCTTGCGCTGGACGTGGGTGGAGTTGAGCAGGTGCAACCACTGGTTGGCAGTTGGACGATTGCTTCGTTCTGACTCCAAGCCCGTATCGCGCGACGGACGTCCAAACATTTCTAGGAAGGAACTGGTAATGCTGCCATCGGCCAGTGCAATCGAACGCTGGTCTTCCGGAACGAAAGTGAACGGCTCGGGGATAGGGCTGGTATATTTCTCGGTGGTCCCGGTAATCTGGTTCAGGGCGTCGATCAACACCTCCGCTGGTAGCCGCCGCAGCGGATAGTAGGCGAAATTGGCCGCAGCCTCAGGCGTTTCGGTACCGGGAATGGATGAGAGCTGGTAGGTCTGCGAATTCAGAATCAGCCGGAACAGATGTTTAATATTGTAGTCGGCCGCGATCAGTTCCTTTTCCAGATAGGTCAACAGTTCGGGATTGCTGGGCGGATTGTCCGGGCGGATGTCGTCCGGTTCGTGAATGATGCCCCGTCCCAGAAGCCAGGACCAAGCGCGATTGGCGATGTTACGGGTGAACCAAGGATTCTCGGGTGTGATCAGCCAATCGGCGAAAGCCTTCCGCGGATCCTGGTCCAACGAAAGCTTCGCCTTGGTTCCGTCTGGGAAGACCGGTGGCGTCAGGTTACCGTTTTCATCCGCAGGGTCTTCCTTTTCGGGAGCGAAACGGACAATTTGTTCCTTCCATTCCGCCGTGCCCTTATACTCGATCTTCGAGAACAAGGCCGCCATACCCGACAAACGATCTTTTGGCCAATTCTCGGCGCGAGTTCCCATAAAGGTCAACGCCACCGTCTGGGCGATACCTTCCGGTTCGCGATTCTGCATACCGCGGTAGAAGTTGACCTGAGGCACGCGAAAGTTGCTGCCGCTGGAGGTGAGCATTTCGCGGACGAACTGGTCATACGGTACGTTCTGCTCGATGTTGGCTCGGATCCAGCGGTGATACGCCTGGACTGCGTTGGGCCAAAGGTTGATGGGAAACTCGGCCTTGACCCGCAACAGATCACTCCATTTCATAGCCCAGTAATCGGCAAACTCATCCCGCTGGAGCAGGCGGTCGATCAGGGCGCGTCGTTTGTCCGAATCGTCGTCATTCAGAAACCCACGAGCTTCTTGAGCAGTGGGCAACGTGCCGATCACGTCCAAATAAACTCGGCGCAAGAATACCTCGTCCGAGCACACTTTGGCTGGCTCGATCCCCAACTGCTTGAACCGATCGAAGACCAGCGTGTCGATCTTGCCTTGGACGGCCACATCAGCAGAGCTTTCAAAAAGGGATACGGCCATCTTGTCGTCGCCCGTGCCGGCCAGCGTCGCCACAAGAACAATCAGAGAAAATAGAGAACTGTCCATATGTGCAGCCTAAGCAAGATAAGCGTGTTTCAGTTCCGACACATCCACACCAATACATTTGTACCAAGCAGGAATTGACGAAGCCAGTCCGTACATCCCGCCCGAGTGCCAATACAGGGTCGCGGTGGTAACGCAGCAAACCACGAGCGGTTCGGTGCTCCACTATGCAGCCGTCCGCAACGGAACGAGACGGGTCGGAATTAGATTCCGACCCGTCTTTCCTATTCCGTGAAGTCAGCGCATAGCTGCCGCTAAGCGCTTGCTCCAGTCGTCTTACTCGTCAGCCTTCTTCTTGGGGCGGGGTTTCCTCTCGCCACCTTTCTTGCCACCCCTCTTGCCGCGCTCTTTGATGCCTGCTTTCTCCTTCTGTTCAGCAGTAAGGAGACCCAATACTTCCTTCATCATGGCGGCTTGGATTTCTCGCGCTTCCTTCATCGCAGCCTTCTGCTCTTCGTTCAGGGTTACGACCTTACGCAACTCTTCACCCTTCTTGCCTTCTTCCCTGGCCTTCTTAATCGCGGCCTTTTGCTCGTCTGTGAGAGCGGCCTTGGCACGAGCTGCCTTCGTCTTTTCGGCGGTGGCCGCAGCCAACGTCTTGATCTTGGCGACCTGCTCTTCGGATAACTCGGCCTTCTCGAGCTTCTTCAGGATTCCCGCCGCCGGATCCGGCTTCTTGCGTTCCTTCCTCGCCTTCTTCTCCTGAGCGACCAGTGGCATGGCGATAACAATCGCCAGCGACAACGACAACAGGGTTCTTACGACACTCTTCATAGATTCTGACTCCTCGAAACAAAAGACACCTGTGTCTCACGCATCGTCCCGACACACGAAACACTACAACAAACGGAACAAACCTTCCGTCCTCCAATCTGACGAAAGGAAATACATTGCCTATCAATGCCCGACCTTAACGCTACCCTTCTTGGTACCGTAGCCCATTCGATGTTGCTTCAGCCGCTTGCTACTGCTGGTCAGCAACTGGAATTCCTTCTCAACCATTTCTGAACGCTTGGTATTGAGCCGTTCTACCTGTTCCTCGATCTTTCGCAGACGCTCAATTTGCCTGTCGCGCTCGCCGAGCAACAGGCGAAGTTTCAGGTCGACGCGTTGGCCCAACAGCGAACGAAGCTCTTCTCGCAAAGCATTGTCCTCTTTCATTGTCAATCGAGCCACCAGCAACTGGATCTTCGACTGGACGAGCCACGCGTCGAGTTCCAGCTCATATCGTTCGCCGTCTCGCTGCCTAATTTGCATCAAGCGTTCCCGGGCCCTCCAAAGGTCGCGAATCGCCTTTTGGTAGTCAGAAAGACTGCCGGACTTCAAGTGCTCGATCAGTTCTGCTAGTTCAGTGTGATGCTGACGCAAGAACCTCAGAACCGCCTTCTCTTGCTCTGCCGTGACCTCGTTGGAACGTTTCGTCCTGGCTTTCTTCGGTGATCGCACTGGCTCGGCGGCAACCGACGGGATTTGGCCGACCAGCACAGCGATCGCGAGAATCACTACCAGGAGGCATTTCGAGCGGTTCATTCAGCCGTCCTCCGCTTCTCGTGATTTGCGGTCGGCTTCGATCGCCACGGCCGACAACATCCAATCCGGCACCTCCAGGTCAGAAGCTCCTTCGACGGCCACCGGCGAATCGCCGGAATCGTTCACGTGCGGCAGAGTCCAAGCATCGCTCCGTTGATCGGCAACCTCTAAACGTGTTTCACTCCACACAACCGCAAGTTCAGCCGCGGCAGTCGAAGGGGCCTCGCTCACACCAGTCGATGTAGATTCGTCGTCCCGCAGCAGCCAATGACACACGATGGCCACCAGCACGCATGCGGAGAGACACGCCACAAGGTGAAGTGAACGCCGAAGACGCAAAGGCCGCACAGGAGAGACTGCCACCGGGTTCACTTCCTCGGCTGTCCGGATAGCCTGCGTCAGCTTCACCGCTCTCGACACCGCATCACACGCGAGCTGATCGTGCGCCAGCCGCTGCTCGAAATCGCTGTGCTTGTCCGGGGCCAGTTCGCCGGCAACGTACAGAAAGGCCAGCCAGTCTAGCTCCTCACGCTCCGCCGAGTTCATCGTTCACGCTCCAATCTTGCACGCAGTTTCTTCAAAGCCGCCCGCATTCGACCTAACGCCGTGCCCAGCGGTATCCCCAGTTCCTCGGCGATCACCGCGAACGTCTTGTCCTCATAAATCCGCATTCGAACAACTTGTCCCTGTTCGGCGGGTAACTTCTCAATGGCCCGACGGACTTCTTCGATCGTTTCGGCCTGCAACAACCGGCTTTCCGCCGATTCCCCTACGGCTTCCCGAGACCAGGCCACTCGCCGCCGAACTGCATCGTCCACCGCCTGACGCCGGCGAACCAGCATCGCCTCGCGATAGGCAACACGATACAGCCATCCTCTTTGGGAGTCCTCCCGAGTTGTATGTCCGTGTTCGACCAGCTTTGCGAAAGTCGTCTGGGCCACATCGTCGGCAAGCTGCGCATCACGGAGCAGCCCGATCAGAAATCGCCGTAGCTCCTCGCCATACTGCTCGTGGAGTTCCGCTGCCTTAGCGGGGTCGATCTTACCTTCGTCGGAGGCTGACAACGGATCTGGCTCCTGCCAATTCTTGGCCTTCCGACGTGGTTGATCAGTAAAGAAGATGCGCGTGGCGATGCGTTTATTGTAGCAAAGTAAGAAGTTCTTCGAGATTGAGCCAAGAACCGTGTCTCTCACTTGGTCCGATTCGCCATCACGCACTCAATCAGAGATCTGAGTTGGGCGTTCAGGGTTAACCAAATGCCCCCGCAACCGAGAGAGAGCGACTTGGCGACGCGAGCGTAAATCCTTTCATTGCATAAGGATATACGTCGACAGCCGAGACGGGCGACTTGCGGCTGCTTGAGTCGAGCGTACCCAGCGATTACAACAGGACGCGGAATACATCCACCCAAAGTCGCCTCCGTTTCAGCCCCACCTTTGCTCTCGCTTGCCTATCATCCCTTCGAGCCCTCCCATGGAATACGACGTGAATTACCGTCTGCCGTCTGCCGCACGGCTTCGTTATTGTTGTGTACTTCTTCTGCTACTTGGTGGAGTCGCCAACGGCCGGGCCGAGGATTTGCAGCTACTCAGCCATTTCGACTCGGAAGTCGCCCGTTTCTCGCAGTTGGCCGCCAGCGGTATCCCGGAATGCCAGATCGAAGCGGCCCAGGGGCTGTATTACCTTGGCAATCATCGTGGCGAAGCGATACTCCTTCCTTTGATCGAGAGCCGTTCGGCAGTGGTTCGCCTGCACGTCGTCAAAGCACTGGGCGTCTGTGGCGGCCGGGACAGCATCGGGCCGTTGATTGATTGTCTCGGCGATTCCGACTGGGAAGTGCGAGTGAACGCGCGTGACGCCCTGGAACGAATGACCGGTCAGCCACCCTTCGACGTTCGGGCGGCGGGCGTCGCATGGCTTGAGAGATCCAGTTGGGAAGAGAAGGAAGCCACGCTTCTGAAACAGCTCGCCGACCCGGATGCCACGATCGCGTTGGCCGCCCTCAGAGCGTTTCGTTTCATCGGCAGTTCAGCCTCCGAGGAAACGGTCGCGCTTCGCGGAGCACAACTCGGACGCCCGGGCGTGACACTCGCACTGAAGGCTCTGGAGCGGATCGGAACCCGGAAGTCCGTCCCAGGGCTGGCTGCCGCGTGCCCCGCTTATCCCGATGCTGCCTGGGCCCTTGCCGAGATCGGCGGACCGGAGGCCGAACCGGCCTTGCTTGCAGCGATGGCCCGCTACAGGAACATACGCATCGACTATATGGTGAATCTCGATCGGCTTGGCTCGACCAAGTGCGGTCCACACACTCCGATGCTGCTGAGCTGTTTTGGTTTGGTCATCTTCCGCAGCCGAACGGACGACCTGCAATTCGAACCGACGGCGTTTCAACGCGTAGCCGCAAATCTGATTCTGCGTACGGGCAAGTCTCAGAGAGTCGTCGACCTGATTCTGGCGCAGTGTGAAGGCACGCGTCGCGATGAGGACACGCCCGAGCACTTGCGGAAGGTCCTGGCCGACATGCAGCCCGAACTTGCACCCGGCTTCGTCCGAAACGACGGGCTGACCGTGACGCAACCCCTTGCTGCACTGCCCCACATCATCCGAAACAAACAATTCGTATCGCGGCTGGTCAAGCTTCTCGATCATCCGGCCTATATCGTGCGGATCTACGCTGCGGAATCGCTGGCGGCGCTTGAAGCGCAAGAGGCGGTTGGATCGATCGTGCGCGTCGTCAACACGCCTTATCCCTTCCCAGACTCCACGAGCCAGGTGAGCGGCAAGCACTTTGACCGCAGCAAATTCGTGCGCTGGCGAGGTTACGTTTGCATCGCCTTGGGCAAACTGGGCGGAGAACAGGCTCGAGTTGCCTTGGAGAAACTGGCCACAGCCGACAACTCTTATCGCGACATTCGCTACGGCTCCACGGTCGGCCTGCGATTCCTTCGCTCGCCCAAGTCGCTGCCCGTCCTCGAACAAATTGGCCAAAACGACATTATCCGGGAAGTCCGCAACGAAGCGACGCAAGCGATTGAAGACCTCGAGATCGCCCAGCGACTTGCCGCGATTGGTAAGAAAGAAAGTGAGTGACGATGATTGGAGTCCAACGCCCATGCTTGGGGACTTTGACCTTGGCTACGTTTCTGATCGGTGGGGGGATTGCGTGGTGCGCCGAACCACCCACCAACCAAAGCGAAGTCCGAACGCTTAAGCAGCAGGTCCTTGCCGCAGGTGATGCCAGCGCCGCTTTGCAGTTGTCCGAGATGGGATCGCCCATCGTCGAGACCCTGCGCCAAGCAATGCGGAAGCCCAAGAAGCGCGTCGCGGCCCTTTGTGCCTGGGCGATCTTCAAGCACGCTAAGAAAGAAGCGCATCGGCCGGCCGCCGAAATGCTGGCCGAGTTGCTCCGTTCCAAGAACCAGGTCGCTGCCTACTGGGCCGCCCGGGCCTTGGGCGCCATTGGCGACGCGAAGGCCGCCGACCGGCTCGCCGCCATGTTGCCAGCGAAGCCCAGCTACTATTGGGAGCAGGCGTGGGGCAACCGCGTGGTCCTCAAGAACAAGAATGCGCACAACGTCAAAGCGCCGCTGGAAGCTCCTGCGGACATGCCGAATATCCGAGCTGTATATGCATCGCTCCTTGCACTCGGCGATCTCGGTGGCGCAAAAGCCGAAGCGATACTGGCCAAGGCAGCCACGCGTCCCGTCTACCTGATCCGCCATGCCGGCGCTATCGGGTTGGGACGCATGAAGGCAAAAGGACAGCTCGACAAGCTCAGGGCGATGGCCCTCGAAGATCCCGTTCTGATTGTTCGCGACGCTGCGGCCGAGGCTGTCCAACGCATCGAAGGCACGTGGACCGAACCAGATCCACCCCTGCCGGCGATGCCCGATGCGCTTCTGTTGATCAAAACGGCCAATCGATCGGAATCGAACCTCGGATTCCGCGATTCCTACTTCGTCGACAAGACACCCTGGTACCATTCGGGCGAGAACCTCTATTTGCTTAGTCCTATTTGGCCTCGCGAGAAGCAGCGGCTGACCAACCTCACGAAACTGACCGGCGGAGCGGTCCAGGGCCCCGAGTTGTCCTACGACGGTACGAAGGTTCTGTTCGCCATGCGACGCAACGCTCAGACCGATGGGTTCCACATCTTTCAGATGAACGTGGATGGCTCCGGGCTAACACGACTAACCGATGGCAACTGCAACGATGTTGATCCGGCTTATTTGCCTGACGGTCGGATCATCTTCTGCAGCGACCGGGCCGGCTATCACGAGTTCTATCACCAGGAGCGCTCCCGCGTGATCTACGTGATGAACGCCGACGGTTCCGACATCCAGCAAGTCACGTTCAATCCCAACCAAGACTACGAACCGCTGCCGTTACAGAACGGATTCGTGACATACGCGAGCTACCGCTTCTACGCCCAGGACGGCAGTCCGGGCCCTGTGCGAGGGGAACGGTTTTTGCAGCGCATCGAGACAGTCTTGCGCGCCATCCGACCGGACGGCAGCGGCGACGACCTTTTTTACGGTGCCATGCGTGGCTCGTACTACGCACCGCTTCTGCCGACACCCGACAGCCTACAGTATCAAGGCAAACACCCCCGTGGCCACCTCGTGGGCGTCTCGATCAGCCAGCAGAAGGAGATGGCAGACGGACGGATCGCAGGCATCACGCCGGCGGGGCTTACCATGATCGACCCCGCGCTCAAACGCACCGATTGCGAACGGCCGGTCTATCCCGAGATCCTCAACCTAGCCGGCGGCGAAGAGGTTTACATCCATAACCACGACGACATGAATCCTCATGGCCGGTTTACCACGCCCTATCCAGCCGTGTCGGCCAGCGAGCCTGAGGCGGAGAAGGACGATTGGCTGTACGTCTCCCACGCGCCATGGTACGACCTGCGCCGTAACGGCTACGGGATCTACTTGTTCAACGCGACCACTCGCCGCAAAGTTCTCGTCTATGACGACCCCAATATGTCCGATGTCGACCCCGTTCCCGTCTACTCCCGCCCTGTGCCCCGGATTCTCGCACCGTCCATCACACCGGGCAAAGCCACCGGCCGGATCTACTGTGTATCCGTCTTCAACTCGGATCTGCCTTTCGATCATTCCACGGTCAAGTACGTTCGCGTCATTGCCGCACGGCAACAGGGCCTGACCATGAACGGCAACGCCTCGTTCCGAACCCGGATTCTTGGCCAAGTGCCGCTCGAAAAGGACGGCTCTTTCCATGTCGAAGTGCCGGCCGACACTCCGCTTCGCTTCGTGCTACTTGACGCCGACGAGCAACCCGTCATTCACGAAAGCGAGTTCAATTATGTCCGTCCTGGCGAACTGAAAGGCTGCATTGGCTGCCACGAACCGAAAGACGACTACATCGAACCGACTCTTCCTATCGCGACCCAACACCCGCCGGCGCGCATGCACGCCAAGCGAGGTGACCTTATCTACCAGGGTGTGCCATCCGTCACCTACGGAACAATCGTGCGGGAATAGAGGCCATTGCGTCTCGTCGTGATAGGGCCAGCTTTTGAATATGGCTCAAGCCCGCTGGGCTCGAACGCAAACAGCCGTATCAAGGAAGTGCTGCCTTCCAGCCGGCGTGAAGCTTCTCTTTCAACTCATCAACCAACTGTTTGTGCTCTACGGCGACGGCCAGATTGATGTTCTCGTCCGGGTCTGTGCGATGATCGTATAGTTCATAGGCACGAAAGTCGGTACCCGGCACGAGCCATTCCGTGAATCGATAACGATCGGTGCGCATCGAATAGCCCATGCCGCGTGCGACCTGGCCGTAGCCTGGAATCACCCGCTGATACTGGCTGAAAGCTGCAGACTTCCACTGACGATCGGGATCTTGGATCAGTGGAGCGAAACTGCAACCTTCCAGTCCGTCGTCCAACGGCAGGCCGCACAGATCGCTGAGCGTGGGATAAATGTCAACAAACTCGACCAGTGCTTTCGACCGGCCGGGTTTCTGCCCCGGCGTTCGTATGATCAATGGAGCGTGCGTGGATGTTTCAAAGTTCGAGTGTTTGTCCCACATTCCGTGTTCGCCTAACTGCCAGCCATGGTCACCCCAGAGAACGACGATCGTGTTGTCTCGCAGGCTAAGCTCGTCCAGACTCTTCAATAAACGTCCCACCTGCGCGTCCATGAAGCTCACGCAAGCGTAGTAAGCGTGCTTCAGATCACGGGCCTGCTCCTCGGAAACCGGCCCAACGTCTGGAATGCCATAGTAGTGCCGCAAGTCGTTCCAGTTGTAGGTCGCGAATTTTGGCGCGTCGCGCGGTGGAAAGGGATTCGTCGCCAGCGGAATCCTATTGCGGTCGTACAGGTCGAAGTATTTCTTCGGTGCAATGAACGGCAGGTGAGGTTTGTGAAAGCCGACCGCCAGGAAAAAGGGCTCGCCTTTCACTTCTTTCATCTTCGCGATCACGGCATCGGCGATATGACCGTCGCGCAGGGCATTGTCAGGCACATCGGGCGCTTCCCACGGCAGCCCACCGGGCCGTTTCTTCTTGACAACGCCATCGCCTAGGTCCCATACGTAAGTCAGCCGACGGTGATCCTCCTTGATCCAAGCCAGCACCTGTTTGCCGAAGTCTGTGTGGTAACGAGCCCGATCTGATTTCCACAGCGGTTCACTCCATGAAAAAGGATCATCGTTGTGAAACAGCTTTCCGAAGGCCGCCGTGTGGTAGCCGTTGTTCTTGAAGTGTTGAGGAAGCGTCACGACATCGCCCAACACATCCCGGAATCGCACCGTGAAATCGACCACCCCGGTTGTGTCCGGCCGTCGGCCCGTCATGAGCGACGCGCGCGAAGGCATGCAGAGTGCGACCTGCACGTAGGCTCGTTCAAACAGAGTGCCCTCGCGGGCCAATTGATCGATGTTCGGCGATTGAACCGGCTTGCCGTAGCAGCCAAGTTCCGGTCGTAGATCGTCAACAGCGATGAACAACACATTCGGCGGCGTGCCGGCCGCTGACGATGCGGCCAAGCAAGCTATCAGGGTGATGATGGATCGCATTGGTAACTCGCAAATCTAGGGAATGGTCAAATGACTGGTGGATAGAGAACGCACATCAGTGACCGTCGTCAGCCTGCGCGGCCTATTCGACAGTATCAACTACTGGATCGAGAATATCGAATGCCATACCGCACTGCAAGCAATCACTGATCGTCCATCACCGCTCATACCTGGAGTGACCGTCTCAATGACGCCCGGCGTTAACACGACATCGCAGACCTAATCCCGTCGAAGCCAACGGCGTATATCGACAATCCGGCTCTTTTCGGAGTTCATCGGCCGGCGATAGCCAGCGTCGATCTAGAAGCAGGCTCGCTTTTCTTCGAGTACATGTCATCAAGCGTGCACCAGGTGTCGCGATTCGGATGACACACCGGTGGCGACGGTTGTTCGAACGGCAAGGATTGCGCCGCCGTCGTCGTTCCGCCTGGGACGGTCACACGGGTGGCAGACCCATGCTGAAGCGCTCGGCACGCCCGTTGCGGTTTTTACGCAGTTGCCGGCAGCAAGTCCGTTTGAAGAGTATGTTTGTAGTAGCGCATCTTTGTACGACACCGATGAAGGGGTAGAAAAATGAAGTGTTCTCAAATAGCCGCCACCGCCGTGTTAGCAGCCGCCGTGGCCCTCTTTTGTCAGTCTTCCTCTTTCGGGCAACCGAAACTCGTCCTCCCTGGCGGGAACCAACCTGGAGGTGGCTTGCCTGGTGGAATTGGAGTGCAGCCGATTCCTGGGATCGGCAACCTGGTCAAGCCAATGCCGCACCCGCCCGCGAACCCCAACCATCCGCCGCATCCAAAAAAGCCGAGTGCGGGGGACATCTGGGGGGATCACCAGTTTTGGCGTGATCTGGTCGGCGACACGATACGTCACGGAATTCATCATAGACCGCATCACGGACCACATCACGGACCACCCGCGGGTTGGACCCGTCCCTGGCCGCCGCATCACGCTCGCCCAGTACCGCCTCAGCACGGTTGGCATCCCATGCCCATCGATCCCGATTGGCATCCGGATCCTGATGTGCACCCCGATCCCGACTGGCATCCCGATCCGGACCCGCACCACCCACCGCATCCTCCGCACCATGAACCGCTGGAGCTTGCCAATCACGGCCCCGCTCCGGTGAGCCTGTGGATGAACGGCCGGCACGAGATACTGCCACCCGGCGAAGTCATCCATTTACCCGGCGGCCGCCGCTGGCAGATCAAGTGGGAACTTGGCCCGAACCGCGGAACCGATGTCGTGTCGCTTGAGGGCGGCGTCTTCCATTTCGTCGCCACATCCCACGGTTGGCATCTTCGACCCGAGCATTGAAGGCGAAATCAAGATCAGCGTAGAGTCTTCGCTTGAAGACGAACATCAATTGCTCCCACGGTCTCCACGGCCGTGGGAGTCTTGCTTTTCGTCCTATCGGTCCGCAATGTCACGGACGTACTCGTCGCGCAGCTTCGTTAACCGCTCGACGATGTCGGGGTGTTTTTTGGCTTGATTCTTCATTTCGGAAACATCTTCAGCAAGATTGACCAGGAAGGGGTTGTCTTGTTTGGTGATCTCGGCCTGCTTGCTGTTGTCTCTCGGATTGCCCAATAGCTTCCAGTCGCCTTCACGAACGACCCATTGTGGACCCAATTGCCAGCAGAAGGTCGTGTGCGCGCTTGGTGCCTTGGCCGACATGATCACCGGCACGAGACTCTTGCCGTCCAACTTGACTTTCGGAACCGGCACCGAGCATAGCTCGGCGATCGTGGGCAGCCAGTCACAGCCCGTGGCCATCTGGTCGCGCACCTCGTTTTCGGGAATAGTCCCCGGCAGCGAGACGATCGAAGGCACTCGCAAACCACCCTCGAACAAACACCCTTTGGCCCCACGGTAGGGCCCAGCGTTACCGCCACCGCCAAACGTCCGCTCCTCGGTGGAATGGCCGTGGTCCGATTGGAAAATCACCAACGTGTTCTCGCTCAACTCCAACTCGTCCAGCTTCTTCAGAACGCGCCCGATGTACTCGTCGATAGTGGAAACAAACGCAGCATACATCCGCCGCGGCGCGGGCAGGTCTTGATAATGCTCTCGCCATCTAGCCGTCGCCTGCAGCGGATAGTGCGGCATATTGATTGCCCAGTAAACAAGAAATGGCCGCTGCCGATTCCGTTCCAAGAACTCTTCGCACTCGCCGGCCATCAGATCAAAAAAATACTCGCCGTCGTGCCACACCTCCTGGCCGTTGCGCCAGAGATCGTGACGATTGGGCCCTCGCCAATAGAAGAAGTGCGAGTAGTTGTCGATGCACCCGCCCATGTGGCCGAACGAATAGTCGTATCCCTGCCCATTGGGCATGGTCTCGGGCGTGTAACCCAAATGCCACTTGCCAATGTGCCCAGTTGTGTAGCCGGCTGACTTCAGCATCTCGGCAATCGTGACTTCCTCGGGCGGCATGCCGGCGTTTCCTTTCATCGACGAGACGTTCCCCGGCACACCGGCTCGCGGCGGAAAACGTCCGGTCAATAGTCCGGCGCGTGATGCCGAGCAAATAGCCGACGGTGCATACATCTGCGTGAAACGGACGCCGCAGCTCGCCAGCCGATCGAGATTCGGCGTGGCCAGATCCTTCGAGCCATAGCAGTTCAAGTCGATCGACCCCTGATCGTCGGTATAGATCAATAACACATTCGGCCGCCGCGCCCGATCGGTTGCCGCAGCGTCCTCACCGAGCGTGTTCCCGAAGGCAATCATCACCGAAACAACACACAAAGCAAACACGAACGTTCTCATGGTCGATTCTCCCTTTCTGCCTCGCTGTAATCTCTATCTCGCTCACCCGTCGAGTGTGTTGGTGAGCAGATGCCTACTCATCCGAGGAACCTCCCTGAAAGCAACGAACACTGCCGTCCTTCATTGCGAGAAACAACTTGCCGCGTGCTACGGCCATGCCGTCCCATACGGGCAAGGCGTCTACCTTGAGTTCGGATAGTTTGCTGCCGTCGGCGGCCGAGAAAGCGCAGAACCGTGCACCTTTGCGCCCTTCAAACGAGGCGAGAGGATCCTCGGGATCGACGATGTCCGGGGCACCTGCCAGGAAGAGTGTCTTGCCGGCCAATGCCATGGCGGTTGCGCGGACAGGAATTCGAACGGACCAGTTGTCAGAGACAGACTGTTTGGCGCCGCGTCTTGCAGCTCTTTCTCGACGAGTGTTCGATCCGGATGCGTTTGACGGCTTCAGTGATCTGGAGAAGAGTCGATAGCCACGGTCTCCGGCAGCAAACGCCTTGGCTCGACTCGTGCTTGCGTACGCTTCGATCGCATAAGCGGCCGATTCATCAAACACTAATAGTTGAGCATGCGTTGCAGCCGCCACTTTCCAGGTTGTACGGTTGAACCAGGTATCGTCCCGGAATCCGCCTGTGGCGGACACGTGACCTTGACGCGAGGGTTTGTCACCAAAGACCAAGTGGTCGCGCATCCAAATGGCCGAACGATCCGCGACCAGAATATCCGCCAGCATGCCCGGCATCGTCTGCGTGTACGAGGAATCTGCCGCCATTTTGTCAGTTTCCGGATCGGGAGTGTATTCGGTCCGTTGCTCAATGATGTCGCCTGTCTCCGGTTGAATCGCGTACAGGTGAATTCCGCCATCCAGAAACGACGAGCGGCCCGCGGCAAGGTAAGCGACGCCGTCGTGGATAAGAACGCTCCCGTGGGCTGGCCAAGCCGACTCGAGTTGTCCGTCGACGCCAACCAACCGTTCGCGCGGCGCTACACGGCGCTTCCACACCAATTGTCCGTCCGAAGCACGCAAGCAATACGCCCATCCATCCGCCGAACCGAACAACGCCATCCCTTTGTGGATCGTGGGCGGCGTATCCACTCGAGCGCCCGTGACGAACTCCCACACCACCGTTCCCGTCGAGGCGTTCAGTGCAACAATCCGATGCTGGTCGACAATCGGCACAAAGACCTCCTCGCCCGCGATGGAAAGCGGTCCAACCTCTCCGCCGAGGTCCATTTTCCAGCTGGAAGCCAATGCGCTGGGAACTGGCGTCTTTGTTGCACCACTCCGCCTCGCATTTCCTCGGAACGTCGGCCAATCGGAGGAGACTGTAGGCGGAAGGCTGTAGGCTGAAGGGGCGTAAGCGGGGCCGCGCTCCAGACGATCCTCTGCTCTCGAACTTTGACCCTTGACACTCAACTTTCTTGCTGGTGCCAAAGCGTAGTATCCGTTCAGTTTGCTTTCGATATAGCAGCTACATGGATGCGGTGTGGTATACAGCAGACCGTTGCACGGCATGACGCCAAGCTGGCAGTCGCCGCGCGTCCAGTGGTTCAGGTCGTCTTCGCCGGATTTCACGTCGATGAACTCAACACCGCGGCGCGATGTAAGCAGGAAACGTTCGGTCGCTTTGTTGCGGTAGCAGCGATGGTGATGGCCCACGTTGAATATGGCTTTCGTGGATAACCGGGACTTCTCTTTCCCGCTGTGCAGATCCAGCCCTAGCACGGCGTAGTCGAGTTTGCCCTGCATGTTTTGGGGAAGATTCATCCTCTTACCTCCCTGCAGTACAGCACCTTCCTGGTGTTCATGAATCCACACCGTTCCGTCGATGACGAACACGTTTGGCTGAGTGTTGTGTACCCATCCGCCATAGCGATGTTTCCAAAGAAGCTGGCCGTGTTCTGCGCCGTATGCATACAAAGTCCCGGGCACGGAATGGAAGCTGATCGTTCCCTCGGGCTGCGCGACCAACACAACACCTTCGCTGTACACGAGCACGGACAGTTCATACATGCGCGTGTTGAAGTTGGCATTCAGTTTCGGACCCAATGTCCGCGGAACTCGCCATATCTCCGTTCCCGTTTCGAGATCGAGACTCGCGATGGAATCGCGGTCGCTGAAGTAGATCCGCCCATCACCCACGACCAATTCCAAACGACCGTTTGGGCCGATCGAATCTGTTTTGGCAGGTAGACCTGCATAGTCGCCGGTCTTCCAGAGCGTCTTCCCTGTCTCGGCGTCCACCACAGCGATGCTCTTTCTCAGCGGCTCGGCACCGGTCCTCAAAGGATCATGGACCGCATTGTTGATTGAAAGGACTAGTTGTCCATCGTGATAAAGGATCTCGTCCGAGCGTTGCGTGCCCTCGAACGTCCTGATCACCTCGCCGGTCGCCGCGTCCAGTTCGGATACGGGATCGCTGTAGCCCAAAGTCGAATAGACTCGATCACCAATGGCAACAAGTCGTTTTGGCAACTGGAAAGGCTGGTTGTTGCGAGCGTGCCAGTTTGCCGTCCACTGCTTCCATCCCCAGTTGGGCATCGCCCGCTTCCAAAGAAGCGTCCCATTGAAAGCATCTCTGGCAACGAGGAACCACTTGTCTTCCAGACCAGAATAGGTTCCCGTTGGTCCCTCGTCCGAGATATAGAACACGCGCCCGCCGGAAGAGACCATGGCACTCGTGGTAGACGGCGCGTCGTGCAAACGCGCCCATAGGGGACGGGCCATCCACTGAAGACGACGAGGCGGTCCGACGATTCGGTCACGTGCAACCGCATTTCCGTCCGGCCCATGAAGCCAGTGGGTCCACTCGTCGATCTCTGCAGGGGTCGGTTTTGCGAACACTGCAAAACCGTCCCCGATGCGGGATACAGGACGCGCGATACGGGACAACAACGCCTCGTTCCCCTTCTCTCGCACAACCGCCACGCCGCGCGGGGTCAGGACACGAAGAATCTCGTTTCCCGCATCTCGTATCCCACTTTCCGCATCCCGCATCCCGTACCCCGCATTCTGTATCACAACCAAATTCACCAAGTTATCAGCGTATGGCAAATGGATGCCATCGAACAAATGAACCGAAACGGGGCCATAAAGGCCTCGTGCTTGAATGGCCGTCCGCGCGCGGGCGACCCTAGCGGCATCTGTGTCAAGCGCGTGGACAATGTAGCTGTCGTTCGCTCGCAATTCGGCAGCCAGCATCCCATCGTCGCAACCGATCTGAACGACCAGTCCGCCTTTCACGCCAGCCATCGCAATCAACTCGTCGGCCGAATCAGCAAAGACGGCTGTCGCGGTCGCGAAGATCCCAACAAGAGAGAGCATCATTCGTTTCATTGCTTCCGTCCCTTCGTTTTCACGGGTCTCGTGGCGCACCCATTGGTGCAACGCCTTCTTCAGTACGACCAGCCGCATGGAGTACGCTGCTGTCTGACGGGAGCTCTCGAAGAGTCATGGGGAGACCCTCGGTCAGAATCGCCGCCGCGACCTGGGCCGAGCGGGCCAGCAAAGCGCGACGCGAGATCTTGCGGTCGGTAGATCGCATCGCAACCCTCCGTCCCATCTGTCGTCGGCCGGACTATTACCAAGGTGGCAATGCCAGTGTACCGCCCTCCAGATGGACAACGCT
>CAZUAH010000284.1:0-17406 GCA_964617665.1 uncultured Pirellulaceae bacterium | reverse complement strand
GGGAAACGCCGAAACAGGCCGCTCAACTCCACATAATCAGCAGCTTCACATAAGCATTCAACTACACGGCTGGCACGTGTTGCCCAACGGGCAGGCGGCGGCAGATCGCGAGGAGTGCGATCGCCAGTTGGAATTGGGGCGGCCGGTGGTCTTGTATTTCTCTGGCAATGCCGGCAATCGCCTGTATCGGACGGAGGAATTCGGCGTGTTCACACGGCTCGGCTGTGAAGTATTCATCTTCGACTACCGCGGTTATGGAGAAAACGCCGGCTCGCCCACCGAAGCCGCATTGGCAGCGGACGCCCAGGCCGTATGGAGGTATGCCACGGACGAGCGAAACGTCGCACCGGATCGGATCATCCTGTACGGCGAGTCACTGGGCGGCGGAGTCGCCGTACGGCTTGCGTCCGACTTGAGCGAGGCCGGCACGCCACCCGGAGCACTGGTCCTACGATCCACGTTTACCTCGCTGGTCGACATGGGAGCCTGTCACTACCCCTGGCTACCCGTTCGCCTGGTAATGGTCGATCGTTTTCCTTCCGCCGATCGTATTCCCGCGGTAACGTGTCCCATTCTCCAAATCCACGGAGCGCGAGACACCATCATCCCCATCAAGTTCGGTCGCCGACTGTTTGAAACGGCACCAGAGGCATCAACCACCGGGATCGCCAAACGATTCGTTGAACTGCCCGAAGCGGATCACAACCATCTGATACTCCGCGCCGAACCGGAGATGCGTCAAGCTGTCGGAGAATTCCTGGAATCCGTGTTTAGCCAGTCGACGTAGCCGGTGTTCGCGAACTGTCTCGTATCTCTTCGCCTGCACACTGACGGCGAAGTGAGGCAGTCCGTTGTCGCGTCAGGCACTACTTCTGGGTCGTGCTAGGCAATACTCCAGTTGGCCAAATGGTGCCGACAAAGACTTGACTACGCTGAAGGAGCATCAGACCGACGCGCGCAACAAGGCGCTCGGTTTCGGAGACATACCGCACTTCGACTGGGGTGCAGGCATTCCCACGAGTGTGTCCTATTTCAACTTCGATCTTGATGTTTCTTGATCGCGCTGCCTTGCGAGACGGCAATCACGGGATGCACGCGCCAGGAAGACCGGCAAGTTTCCCCATGGCAGGAACCCCCCGCACACGTCGAACATTCCTCAAGACACTGCTGGGCTAAACGTGAACCTGCCTTTGGCTGTTGCCAATTGGGATCAGGAGTGAGGCGATTGCGCGGCTGAGCTGCAAACACCAGCAGGGCGTCTATCTCGCGCGTACAGACCTTCTGAATGAACCGCAAGTGCTCTGAGATCAATCCGAAGAGTAACCTGATTCGATTGGGGCCATCTCATGGCGCAGCCGATTCCAACGGTCCGCCGAGATACGGCGGTATACGGCATCTTCGCTCAGGTCAAGAGTGGTCGTTATCTGAGCCCTTCGAATCAGGTCGTCCAGCGGTTCGCGACTCGGCTGCGGCAACCTCTCGAAGCGCAACGCCAAACCGTCGCGAAGGACTGCGGCAAACGTCCCCGTAGGCGAGAAAACGGTTTTACGAACAGAACGCATATGCGTCTGCTCCGGCGACAGCGGTTCGCCGCGTTGCCAATCCCAGACTCGCAGGCCTTCATCTCTTGAAGCGGTCAATAAGCGGTCCGCGCGCGGTGTGAACTGACAGCAAAGGAGCCTGGGCGGCAAAGCCATGGGGCCACCAACCGAAGATCGCCGTACCAGGTCGATGACGGTACAGATTCCGTCCCTTTGGTGGACGGCAAGGAAGCGCCCGCTTGGACCGGGGTAGACCGCCTGGACCGGCCGATTGTTCCATGTGAGGCTTTCGTGAAGCGCCGTCCAGCCTTGCGTCTCCCAGCAACGTAATCCGAACTCGCCGACGACTACCAAGTACTTGCCGTTGGGCGTAAACGTTAGATCGCTGGCTTTCTCGGAATCCGGCGTGCGTCCTTCGAACAGCAATTGCCCATCGATGTCCCACACTCGGATCGCAGAGGCTCTCGGGTCCCGCGAGCAAAAGGCCACTTTGCGACCGGGCGTTGCTGCGAGCCAGCCGCCGAGCCGACAACCCTGGACTCGTAACGTCGATTCTCGACTGGAAGCTGTCACCTGACATGGGGCAATTCGGACGCCATCGTGTGAGGCAGTGGCGACATGCCGATCGTTATCCAGGAACGAAATCGAAGGTGGATATTGATATGTGAGGTCATCAATCAGGCGTTGCGGCGTCTTGGGGGACCGCGTGAAGTCCCACAACCAAGCGTTTGTCCCGCCTCTCATGGACGGATCTTCGCTGAGCAGGGCCACACGATCCCCGCTTCGACTCCATGCCACGGCGCAAACGTGAGGATGATTGAGAACGGCGATTTCTCTGGGCGGAACTTCCGTCGTGTCGAGGATCGTGACAACACCGTCGCGCGATTGCGTTAACACGCGGCGCCCATGCGGCGAGTAGGAAAGTGGGCTAAGATAGCGGTCACTTTCCGCGGTTTCGCTATGGTCATCGATACGCACAACCATGAGCTCGCCGGATGCGGACGTGAAGCCCAGCAACTCTCCGCCGGAATCCCAGACGATTCCCCCAAGCGGTTCTCTGTCCCACAGGACGGGCGTAAGCGGACACCCACTCTCCAAGCTCCACACGCGAAGCCTTCCGGCCGCGTCAGCAACCGCAACTCGGCGGCCATCGGGGCTGACCACCAGATGATCGATTGGGCCTCGAGCGTGCCGGCATGGCGTTATCGCCATACTGCCATCGGGGATCTTCCAGGCAAACAGACTCCCCCTGTCGTCCCCGGCTATCAGTAGATCGCCACTCGGATCGAATGCTAGACGTCGCAGGCGAAGTGTCGCTGGCACGGGAAGCGTCGTCAAAGGGGTGTGCTTGGGCCACTCGGCCAAGCCATCGAGGTCCCAGATATCGATCCCACGCGGTTGGACGGAAGCCAGCCGATGTCCACCTTGGTCAAAGACGGCACGATGCCACACGTTCGCAAGCTCCTTCACTCGGGCAAACGTCGTCGCATTGAGGATATAGCTCGACATGTAAGGGTGCCCAATTAGAATCCACTGTCCGTCTCTCGAAAACTCCGCCGACTGCAAAGGAAGGAAGATCCTTACACCTTCGTTGCGGACAAGGAGCCCCGTCTCTATGTCGTAGAGCCAGCCCCTGAAACCGCGGGATTCTTCCGGCCGCATGATCACCACGAGTTTCGAATCATCCGGGCTCATTGCGCAGAGAGTCAGTCGATCCAGGTCATCTGGTGTCGGCTGAAGCACAACGCTAACATCGTTCTTCCCTACGTCCCACAGTTCCAGCCGCAGGTCGGCCCGCTGGACGACGGCATGGTCGCCGTCGGCGGTGAAGCGGATTCGCGTTGCGTCGTCCGGCGTTTCAAGCACGGACAGGCGTGCGGGCTGGATGCGATTCGTCTCCATCTCCCAATCCAACAGGTCCGTGCCGTAGGTAGTGGAGACGCGCATCCGTCGGCCGTTCTCCAAAAGGCAAGGCACGGGGTGATTGCTGATCCAGGATCCCCCACGCTGGACGCAGATATGCGTCCAGCGGTCGTACGGGAGACGAGTCCGTGCAATCGGGACGGGCATATCTCCCATCAGTGACGAAGCCCGGCAGCGGAGAGCGTCTACGATTGACAGCCGGGCTGCGCTACTGATGCCACTGACGTCGGAATACCCGGGTTCCCGTTCCGCGAGTCGCAAACCCCGGATGGTCGAGAACAACGCGCGGCCGTAATCCCCCTGCTCCATATGCATAACGCTAGCGATTCGATGTGTTTGGAGCAGTTGTTCGTTTGCCAGACGCTGGGCTCGATCGGCTCGGTCGGCGAGCGATGCGGCCGAATTGCGTTGGGTGATCATTTCGTCACGCGCGGTATTGGCGCGGCGCAGTAAGACGCTGACAGCCACCAGAGCGATCAGCAGAACCGCTACCAGTCCGCCCGCCAGGCCCGCCAAACGCGGCTCGCGCTGGCACCAGCGGACCAGTCGTTCGCGAAGGCTCGATTGCCGGGCACGGATCGGCTCGCGTCGCAGAAACCGCGCGAGATCGTCTGCCATTTCGCCCGCAGTGGAGTATCGCAGTTCCGGTTCCACCGACATGGCTTTGCAGATAATGGTCTGCAGGTCGCGTGGAGCGGCACGCGTCTCGGGGGGCCATGGCGTCGGAATCCCCCGAGTGATTCGGTCTATCAGTGTACTGTGGCTCGTCTCAGAAAACGCCGGCTGCAGTCCAACCAGTTCGTACAGCGTGACTCCCAGGCTATAGATGTCGGACGGCGTGCCCACGGCGCCCTCGAAGGCTTCGGGGGCCGCGTAACGCAAAGTCCCGACGAACTCGCCCGTCAACGTCAGCGAGCTGCCCGACTCGGTCATTTGTGCCAGTCCGAAGTCCGTCAAGTGGATCTGACCATCGCCATCCAGCAATACGTTGGACGGCTTGACGTCGCGATGGATTACGTTTCGCGAGTGGGCATAGGACAGTGCCCCTGCAAGGTCACGGCCGAAACGGGCGATCAGGTCGAACCGCTCGCTTGCCCCCGGATCAGCAAGAGCGCGCAACGAAGGTGGAGAGTCTTGGGGCAGTTGCTGCCAGACCCGATTAAGCGGCACGCCGTCGATGTACTGCATCGCGATGTACCGGGTTCCTTCTTCGCTTCCCGTCCGGTAGACCTGCACGATGTGAGGATGATGCAACCGAGCGATGACATGCCCCTCCCGTTCGAATCGCTGCACCTGCCGGTCGTCCAGCGCGGCGACGGCTGGCAGCACCTTCAGCGCGACCCGCCGTTCCGGGTTCTCTTGGGTTGCCTCATAGACGACCCCCATTCCACCCCGCGCGATTTCCCGACGAATACGGAAGTCGCCCAAACGCGTCCCGGGACGAAGTCCGGGTGTTGTCGCGACCGAATCCGAGTCCGCTTGTGATGCCGGGTCCCGGTCGAAAACCCGATGGACGACATCCGTTTGGTCGGGAAATCTTGTCAGATAGGATTCCCGGCTGGGATCGTCCCCTCGCGACCCGAGAATACTCACTTCCGTCAAGAGAAGTTCGCCGAGCAAGGTGTCAGCGTCCGCCACAGGGGATTCCGCCAACAACGCTTCGATGCGGATCGACCTGCCGGACCGCATCTCTCTTTCCATGTGGCGGCAGTGGCGATCGATGATCAGTAGCAACTCGTACGGCAGATCTTCCGACGTTCGGCCGAAAGGAACCGTGCTGCTCGGTTCCGAGTGGCTTACAGAGTCGTTCTTTGGACGACATCCTCCGCTTCGCGCATCCACCGGGTACGAATCACCGTCACCATTCGCTGGATCGTCCGCCGGCTGTACCCCAGACGCGCGGCGATCTCGGAGTCGGTGTAACCGTCCATCCTCCACAGAGCGACCCTTTCTAATTCGTCATCATCCAGCAGATTCAGCAGCCGTCGGCACTCTTCGGCCATGATCGCCAGAAATTGCGGATCGGACAAGGAGGCGGGCACCGAATCGAGATTGACTCCCTGCTGCTGGGTTAGGCGAGGCCCCTTGCGGCCTCCTCCACGGCGAGCGGCACCTTCTACCTTGATACGGTCCGAGGCTTTGCGCAAGGTGGTTACGGCCAACAGACTCCATAGCCCAGTCCCGCGACTGAGTCGCTCGTAGCGCCCCTCCTTAATGGCACGGCAGAAGACATTGAAGGCGCTCAACGCTACGTCTTCGGCGTCGAATGCGCCGAAGGATGTAGCTAGTCTGCGTTCCGCTGTGCGCACCATTTCCGGGAAGTAGTGTTCCCAGAGCTTCCTGGCGGCGTGCTCGCTGCCGGCCCGCAACTGCTGGACCCAGGCGGTCACCGACCCCTCCGTCATCATGCTTTCGACCCCAAAAGCCCATATCTGATCAGGCCATCACACGAGATCATATCAAAACATTGGCCCCGTGTCACAGCGAAGGCCTGACTTGTCCTTCTATGTGTGGGGACCTCCCGGCGGCGTTCTTGCCCTCGTGAACAGAGTCCCCCTGAAAGGCGTCACATAGAACCCGTTGACTTGGGCGATCTTACCCCTAAACCGCAGTGCAAATGGACGCGTTGAAGAGTCTCCGCAATACGAACATGAACGAGAAACCAGACGGCCAACGGGTCTTCCGTGTGTTGATTGTCGAGGACGACGAATCGCAACTGCGCAAGCTCGGTGAGACGCTGGCAGATGAGGGATTCGAGGCCGTCGGTTGCGCGACGGCGAAGGAAGCGTTGAAACATCTCGATTCTGGCGAGGTCGACGTTGCCATGGTCGACTTGCGATTGCCAGACCTGAACGAGGGCCTGCTATTGGAGAAGCTAGGTACGTTCTCCGAGGATATCCCGATCATCATTCACACGGGGCGCCGCTCCTACGAGTCGACAAAAAGGGCCATCAACCGGGGTCTCTTCGCCTATGTCGAGAAGGCCAGCGACTCGACTGAGCTAGTTGGCCATGTCCACCGGGCGGTGGAGACAAGATTGAAACAACGCGTCGCAACACTCGAAACCGCCGTAGCGGAGCAGACGCGAGAACTTGAGATCAGGAACAACATCGCCAATGTGTTCCTGACGGTGCCTGACGAGGACATGTACCACGGAGTGTTGAAGGTCGTCCTCCAGGTTATGGACAGCGATTATGGAGTGTTCGGATACATCGACGAAAACGGCGATCTTGTTGTGCCCTCCATGACGCGCCACATCTGGGACAAATGCAAAGTACCCGACAAGCGATACATATTCGCCCGTGACACGTGGGGCAACAGTAGCTGGCCGCAAACCGTCCGAGGAAAGAAGACGATCTACTCCAACCGGCCGTCCCAAGAAACTCCGGAGGGACATATCGGCATCCGTAGGCACATTTCCCTGCCCATCATCCATCAGGACAACGTGATCGGGCTGTTCCAGGTGGCCAACAAGGCGACCGACTACGATCAGGATGACATTAGTTTGCTGGATAGTATTGCGAAGCACACGGCGCCCATCCTAAGTGCGCGACTGGAGCGGGATAGGCAGCGGAGACATCGGCAGCAATTGGAGGAGCGGCTTCGGCACGCCCAGAAGATGGAGGCCGTTGGGCAACTGGCTGCTGGTGTGGCCCACGAGTTCAACAATCTGCTGTTCGGGATCCTCGGCAATGCCGAGCTGATACGAGCCACGCATGAAGGCGAGGTTCCGGAGTACTTGGACCGTACACTTCGAGACATCAAGAAGTGTGGACGGCGTGGTGCGGATCTCACGAAACAACTGGCGGCCTTTGCCAGGAAGAAGGCGCCGGAGATTTCGGCGTTCGATATCAACCAAGTGATCCGCGATCTGGATAGCGTGCTCCGGCGGATGGGCGGCGGATTGATCCCGCTGGAAATGGATCTTGCTTCGGACTTGCCGCCTGCCAAGGCGGACCCAGCCGATATCAAGCAAGCCATCACAAATTTGGCCAGAAACGCTTGCGACGCCATGCCGGATGGGGGCACACTAACGCTTAGGACGGCCGCAGAAGTACTGGACGAACTTCGCGTTTCAGCAAATTCGCGTGCTCTTCCGGGGCCTTACGTCTTGCTGTCCGTGTCCGATACCGGCTGCGGTATACCGTCAAAGACAACAGAACGAGTATTCGAGCCATTCTTTACTACGAAGCCCGTGGGCAAAGGCACAGGTTTGGGCCTCTCGACCGTGTATGCGGATGTGACAAGGAACGGCGGTATCATCGAAGTCGATAGCCGCCTGGGCGAAGGAACTGTGTTCTGCTGCTACCTACCAGCCGTCGACGTTGCGCGTGATAACGCGGGGACTTCGGTAGATAAATGCCTGAGCGGCAGAGAGACGATTCTGGTATGCGACGACGACGGCATAATACTCGATTCTACGGCCGTCCTGCTTGAGGCTCGCGGGTACTCCGTACTTCGTGCTCTGGGTGCTCTAGCAGCGATCGATGCGGCCACTTCACACGCCGGGACGATTGATTTGCTATTGACCGACGTTAGGATGCCGGAAATGAACGGCTGGGAACTGGCGCAGAAGCTAACGGAAGATCGGCCGGACATGCGCGTCATTTTCATGTCGGGTTATACAGAAGGCATTCTCAAGACCGATGCACCCGACGGCGCGCACATCAATTTCCTTGAGAAGCCTGCAGAGAGCGAAACGCTGTTTCGGCGTATCCGAGAGGCGTTGGACGGGCCGAGTAAGTCTGGGCCATAGATTCCTTCACGCCAACTCTGTATTCCTAAAAAACTTCAGGGCACGCCGAATGTTCTGATCTCCCGTGCGATCGGACGAGGATAGAAGACCTAAATCTGGGTGAGTGATTTGCTCCACTCCATTCTGGTTTGGATTTGTGTTCACGTGCCTGTTCCAGCGGTCACGCAAGGCGAAATGGGAGGTATCATGAATACACCGCTTCGGATGTCGCGGAGCGTATTTCCTCTCTGCGGCTGAATGCTCAACGAAAGAAGGAGCTGCCCGAATGAATGCTCTTGCTCAGGTGATCGGTGGCAATTGGTGCGAGCAACTCGTGTGGACGCTGCTACGTTCGATTTGGAACGTGAGCGTGATCGGATTGGCCGTGTTAGCGCCGTTGCGGATAGGCAAATCGTCCCGCGCGCGGAGTGCGGCTTGTGCCGCTGGCCTTGTGGCAATGGCTGCCAGCTTGCCGGCTACCAACGTACTAGTGCGTGCTGACCATCACGCGGATCCGGCTGTGGTCGCGTGGGACGAAACAAGCGAGAGGGATGACAGTGACATAGCAGCGGATGAGGCTGCCGCTGACGATCTGGCCAGCCCAGCTCATCTGCTAACGATCGTCCGTCGAGGCGATCAATCTGCAAGAAAGGACGAGTTGCTGCTCGTTACGATTCCCGCCGCGGATGCAGCCGATCAGGAGCCGACGGTACGCACCGTGACGAGTGAGGCGAATCTGCACTCCATGGGTTTCGAGTGCGTTGGCGTGTATGGCGGACATCTTTTAGTGATCAAGGCATATCAGTTGATCGCAATTGACTTGGAGTCGCGCGAGCGACGGCTCGTTCGTCGGGGCGTTGGCAACGCGGTAATTGCGGGTGATCGCGCATTCGTTCTGTCTCCGCAGCGCGCCGCCAGGAGTAAACCACCGACGCGGTCGTTGAAGTGCATCGAGCTGTCGAGCGGAGCCGTGCGTGAGCTGATGAAGGTCCCTTCGTCACAACCCGGATTTGTGTGGCAGGGAGAATCAGGCTGCTCGATGGCGCCAGACGTCGACGGATCGCGCGTCGTTGTGACCGAGTCGGTTCCGCCGGATGACAAAGTTCAAGGCCAATGGTCCTGCCGGCTGGCCGTCATCGACGTGGAGACCAAAGCGGTCGCTCGATCGGAGACCGAGTTACCGCTGCGCATCGTCGGCACCGGTGCCGGACATCACGCGATGGCTCCGAAGCTCGCGTGGGTTGACGATCGGAATGTTGTCGCGGTTGCGCCCGCCACATCCAAAAACGCTTTTGGCGAAATGGGAGCGGCTCCTGGGATGCAGATCACTCGATTCGACGCCGCCACTCTTGAATCCGAAGTCGTCTGCAAACTGCCGAAGTTCGTGGGAGGCATCTATGATCCATTGCTTGCGCGGCGGAACGGCAGGGTGTTCATCCGTCTGGGACAACTCGGCCAGTATCGGATCGATCTGGCAGCCAAGCAGTTGATCGAAGACGGAAGCCTCGGACGACACTATCAATTGCGAGGCCCAGCGAAGAACACGTCCCTCTGGTACGGCGATCAGGAGTTGTCGCCGCGAACGGGTCACAATCGAGTCTTCCTGTCGCCCGACGGCAGCCGAGTTGCGTGGCTGCCTTGGGATGTCAACGAGAGTAACGTGGTGATTCAAGCTCCTATGGAGTTGAGCATCCATGATTCGGTGCGGGGAGTTCGCAGCGTGATGCGCGAGTGGTTCATTCGCCGTTGGCAGAGCGCGAACGATCCGTCCACGAATCTCTGCCTTTGGATAACGGACCGCGATCTCAAGCGGCACGAAGTGTTTGACGACTATCCAGTTGTGAAGGACTCGAATGTGTCCCCACCACGCGCTGTTCTGCCTGACATCAAAGAGTGTGTCGAAGTCGAGCTGGCGACCGATCGGCCAAAGTACTTCCGCCACGAGCCTGTCGAACTGACAGTAACCGTCAAGAACATCTCGAAGACGCCGATCAAGTATGAGTCGCGGCGCCTGCTGCATGGTGGTCGTCCGTTCGATCTGTCGCTGAAATCAGAACGATCGAACAGCCGAATCGATCTGTTCCATCTCAGTGAAAACATACCGAAGGAGGAATTCATCGAGATCGCTCCCGGTCAAACCCGCAACTTCAAACGTATGGTCGAAATCGAGAATCTGGGAGAGCAATCGTTCGTGCTTCGCTTCGAACACTGGAGCACGTGGAAGGGTTACCTGACAGCGAAGGCAACGATCACTGTCTCCGAGGGAGGTGACGCGAACGTTTTGTTGAGGCAGAAGTTCGACCGTTTGATGGCACTTTGTCTGGCCGAGTATGCACAATATAGTGGCGATCCAGATCCAGCTAGTGCGGTCAACATCTTTCGCCTGCGACAACTCGATACTGATGGAGCACCATTGCTGGTCGACTATCTTCGCACATGTGACGACCCGCTGCTGCACAACCGGCTGCTCAAAGGGTTGGAGTATATCGCCGACGAAAGCACGCTGCCTTATCTGAAGACCGTGCTGCTGAGAAAAGACGTCGAACACGCGGCGCAAAACCTGGTTGGCGTCCTTTGGAGGCTAAATGGCCGGGACCCCAACTGGCCGAAATCTGAAGCTCTCGCCTTGTTGATCTTCGCGGGAAAGCTTCGCAACGCACGGCTTCGTTTCGAGGTGGTGAAGCAGCTTTGCCACGTCGTCGACAAGGACGTTGATGCGTTTATGCAGACCAGGGCGGAAGATCCCGATCCGAGGGTCGCGGAAATGGCTGCTCGATTCGTCGCGGGGCGTCAGCATCTGTCACTGACCGAGTGGTTCGACAGCGCCAGTTCGACGCTCACCCCAGTCAATCTCGCCGCCTCACGATCCATCGTTCGCGACCTGGAGCAAACGTGGAAAGAGGAACACGGCGACATTCCAGAGGGGACGTTCGAGGACGTGAGTGGCGACGCGGAGAAGCTGAAACAATACAGGGTCACCATCAAAGCCTGGCACGCGTGGACTCTGGAACATCCACGAACGTCCGATTCGTTCTTCGACGAAGATCGGAAGAAGGCGGCCGGGCCACTCCATTTCATCCGGCCAAACCAAGCGCCGCCTGCGCCGATTGTCCTCAAGTCTTCAGCATCAGTTATGATCTCGGACGACTAGAGCGATGGTGACAAGGGCGGCGAGTCCGTCCCCTCGAGCTGTCGGAGAATTCCCGGAGTCTGTGTTCAGCCAGCCGACTTGGTCGGATGTCGCGAAGTGTACTTCCTCTTTGCGGTTGATCGCTCATCGTGCGGTCGGCCGGCTTGAGGGACGACGCCTGCATAGATCAATTGGGCGGGTTGAGTCTGCAACACATCGGCGTGCACCAGGGAACGCAACGAGCAGACGCTGCTAGGCCTCAGTCAGTGTATACCAGCTAGGTTGGATGCCGGAGGTTGTCTACCCATGACCGGACCAGTGTGCGGCGTTTCTCAAGAAACCGGACCCACAAGACAAAATGTCTTGACAGCCAATAGTGCATCGCATAGACTGACAAGACAATTTGTCTCGAAGGCACCTTTCAGAGGAAGCATTGATGGGGCGTATATCTCAAGATGTGACACAAGCCGAGCAGGCCGTGTTGGAGGCCCTTTGGGCCATGGGAACGGCGACGATTCGACAGTTGACCGACGAGTTGTACCCGAGCGGCACGGCGTCTAGTTTTTCCAGCGTCCAAAAGCTCCTGGAACGCCTCGAAAGCAAAGGGTTTGTCAAGCGGAAGCGAAGTGGTTCCGTGTATCTCTTCCGCGCACTGGTCGACCGCCAGGAGTTGATCGGGCGTCGGCTAAAGGCGGTAGCTGATAGTCTCTGCGACGGATCCATGACGCCTCTCTTGGAGCATTTGGTCGAGGCTCAACCTCTCGCGCCGGAGGAGCGCGAGTCGTTGCAGGAACTGATCGACCACTGGGATAAGGACGCCAAAACTGGCAAGAAACCCCGCTCATCGTGAGGGAGACATCCATGTCCGCACTTCTGGAGATCGCGCTGATCAACGCAATTGTGGCGGGCTTCTTGGCTGTGCTGGCCGCTGGCGTCGGCCGATTGGCCCGCCGCCCGGCGCTCGCTCACGCCCTTTGGCTGCTTGTCCTGCTCAAGCTGCTCACGCCTCCGATTATCCAAATTCCGGTTGCTAGTCTGTGGGTCGCTGGGAATACGGGTGCCGACGACGAACGGCAAGCTGCCCAGCAGAGGCAGGCGGACGACAGACCGAACAATCCGAATGAGATCCACGCCGGGGCAGTCGCTGAATGGGACAATGCAATCCAGCCTGCCGATCCGTCGATCGTCTTGGAAGAGCCGCTCACTGCCACGGCCCCCGCGCCCGTGCCGTCTTCCGCTGGGGCCCCGGCCGCCGATGCAGGGTCGGTCGAGCCATTGGAAACCGGAGGAGGTTCGGCTGCTGCGCAAACTGCCGTCGTTTTCAATCTGCGACGTCTCGTCGTGCCTCTTCTGGCTATTGTCTGGATTGCCGGCTCGATTCTGATCGCCACGTTGGCTGTGGTACGGATCGCTCGATTCCGCCGATTGCTGAAGCACGGCGCGGCAGCACCGGCTTGGCTAGTTGATGAGGTTGAACGGTTGGCCAAGCAGATTGGGCTGAAGCGTGTGCCAGCGACGCTGCTGGTGCCCGACACGGTTTCACCACTGCTATGGTCACTCGGTGGAAGGCCCCAAATCATCCTTCCGGAAGGGCTTCTGGCACGAATGGATCGCCAAGAGCGCGAGGCCATTCTGCTTCATGAGTTGTGCCATCTGAAACGTCGCGATAACTGGGTCCGTTTGCTGGAACTCGCAGCCGGTTGCTGCTACTGGTGGCATCCGGCGGTTTGGTGGGCTCGGCGTGAGATTCAGTGGAGCGAAGAGGCGTGTTGCGATGCGTGGGTCGTGTGGCACATGTCTGGCGGCGGACGCCCGTATGCGAAGGCATTGCTGGCAATGGTCGACTTCCTGTCCGAGTCGCAGCCCGCGGTACATCCGGTGGCCAGCGGGTTTGGTCGAGTTGAGTCCCTGAAACGGAGATTGACAATGATCATGCAAGGCGACACGCCACGACGACTGACGGGCGCGGGACGATTGGCGGTTTTGTTCGTTGCTATGTGCTCGCTGCCGCTCTGGCCGACGGTTGGACAGGAGCCGGCAACGGAACCACAAACCACGGCCACGGAAAACGACGGGACACAGGGAGGTAGCCAGCCCCCGACATCCGCAGCAGTGAGCAAGGCCGACGAGAAACAGTCGGTGGCAGGAACCACCAAGCAGGTTTCGGGGTTTTCGCTTCCCGAGCCGATCAAGTTTGAGGAGGCGGCAATCGGTCTCAGCCGCAACGTGCAGACGATTCGCTCGACGGCCTTTTCCAACGACGGGCGGCTTCTGGCGGCGGCTCATGGAAGTCACGGAACGGAAGGAACCGTTCGAATCTGGGACATGCAGCAGAGGAAGGAAATCGCGGTGTGGGAGGAGCCCACAGGAATCTACTCCGTCCACATCTCGCCGGATCGACGTCTGGTGCTCTATTCGATCCTGGATGACAACCTGGTCAAGATTCGCGCAATCGAATCCGGAGAGGAGGTGCTCAAGATCGCCATGGGCGGTGCACCGGCCCGAGTCCGTTTCTCTCCGGATGGAAAAACGTTCGTCACCGCCACCACGAGAGGAGCCCTGAAACTGTGGGACGCCAAGGAAGGGAACGAGCTAAAGAGCCTCGCATCGCTCGCGTTCAATTTGCAGTGCGTAGCCTTCTCGCGTGACGGGAAATGGATCGTCGCTGGCGGCGGGCCGTTCGGTGAAGACCGGTTCGGCTGGGCGGGAGTCTGGGAGATTGCGTCGGGAAAACAGATTGCCGAAATGAAGGACATGCCCGACTCGGTTCTGGGCATCGCAATCTCGCCGGATGGCAAACTGGTGGCAACGGCTGGTCGTGATCGCGTGGCTCGGTTGTGGCGAGCGGAAACCGGCGAGCTTGCGTCGACGCTTTCGGGACATCAGTCCATTCTGGAATGGGTCGACTTTTCGCCGGATGGCAAGATGCTGGCCAGCGGCAGTTACGACCGTACGGCCAGGCTTTGGGAGGTCGAATCCGGTCGTGAAGTGGCAATGCTGCAGGGGCATAGTGGCGATGTCATGTCCGCTCGATTTTCGCCGGATGGAAAAACTGTGGCCACGGCCGGCCAAGGCGGCATCGTGAGGCTGTGGAACGTGGACTCGCACGAACAGATAGCCATGCTCGAACCGGAGGCGGCGATCCGGGATGCGCAGTCTACGATCCTCTCCATGGCGTGCTCGCCTGATGGATCGACGATTGCGTCGGCACACCAGGACAAGACCGTTCGGTTGCGCGATGCCCGAACCGGGAAACTGAAACGGGTTCTGAGCGAGGATGATGCCGAGGTTTCATCCGTAGCCTTTTCTCCCGACAGCAAGATCCTGGCGGTGGGCAGTTGCGATAACACGGTGAAGCTGTGGAAAGTTACAGGCAACGGTGAACCGATGCGTCTGGAGGGACACACGGATTGGGTGCTCTCCGTGGCGTTCGCGCCGGATGGAAAGACCGTCGCTTCGGGCAGTCGTGACAATACGATTCGGTTGTGGGACCTTGAGACCGGCAAGGAAAAGGCGGTCCTGGAGGGGCATGCCCAGATGGTCCGCTGCCTGGCGTTTTCGCCCGATGGGAAGATGTTGGCCTCGGGCAGCACGGACGAGACGGTGCGACTGTGGGATGTTCAGAAGCAGAGCGAGATAAGTAAGTTGGACGGACGTTTTGGGGGCGCTTTGGCATTCTCGCCAGACGGGAAGACGTTGGCCAGCGCTGGCGGAGGCGGCACGATTATCCTGCGAGACATCGAGACTGGCAATGAGCAGCGGATACAAAGCCGGCATCGCAGCGGCATCTGGTGTTTGGCCTTTTCACCTCGAGGCAGAACACTGGCCGCTGGCACCTCGGACGGCACCGTTGTCTTTTGGGATCCTGCTTCCGCCAAGGAGCGGGACGCGTCGCGAGGCCATTCCGAGCCCGTCACCTCGATGGCGTTCTTGCCCGACACAAGCGCCCTGATCAGCGGCAGCTCGGACGGAACGCTCAAACTCTGGAGGGCCAGACCACCGGCCTTTCCACCGATTGCGACTCTGCCGGCGACAGATGGCAAGAACTGTCGGTTCGTCACCTTCTCTCGCGACGGGAAGTGGTTGATTGCCGGCGGTATCACCAAAGTCATCAAAGTTTGGGACATGCAGACCGGCCAGGTGTCACGATTGCTGGAGGAACACGATTGCTCGAGCACGTGTGCGGCGATCTCGCCGGATGGCAAGGTACTGGCGACGGGAACGTACGCTGGTCGCATCTTCTTTTGGGATGTGGCGTCCGGCGACAGGATCGGCGAGCTTGCCACCGGCCTGGAGTATTCGATTAACATCGACTTCTCGCCCGACGGCACGCAATTGGCCGTGGCCACCTGGAGCAAGGCCGTGTCGGTTTGGGACCTCAAATCGAAACGGAACCTATGGACATCGGACGAGCAATCGCTTCCCGTGTTGAGTGTCGCGTTCTCGCCCGACGGCAAAACGCTCGCCACCACGACGGGCCATTGGCAGAAGCGGGAAGAACTGGGTGAGGCAAAACTGTGGGACGCCGCCACCGGGAAGGAGTTGGCAACGTTGCCCGGTCACACCGACATGATCGACCGCGCCCGCTTCAGCCCCGACGGCCGACTCCTGCTCACCGCCTGTGCCGACTCGAGGCTCCGAATCTGGGACGTCCAAACGCGGCGTCTTGTTTCAACCATAACGGCACCCAACTCGGTTCAGCGAGTGATATTCTCGCCGGGTGGCAAGTCCGTTGTCACGGGACAATACGGTGGAAGTCTATTACGCTGGGATCTCGACTCGGGAGAACTCCTATCCGAGTACGAGGGGCCAGCCGATCGAGTTTCCATATTTGGATTGTGTCGGTCCCCCGACGGATCGCTCCTTGCCACCGCGACTTTGGACGGCATGGTTCGACTCTGGCCGACAGTAGTGCCTGCATCACCCGATGCACAGACTTCTGCCGACATCGTGTTGGGATGGTCGAATGAGGCGCGCTACCCGAAAGACGAGCATTGACCGCCCAACGCGACTGACGAGCCGTGGCGGAACCAACGATGGCATCCTTTTCGTCTGCACGCAGCCCGTACGCGCGCAGGTGTCACACCGCCTTCAATTGACAGCCTGCGTTGACCTACGTCAGTGAAGTCGACCGCCACCAGATGCGCGAGACCCGCTCTTCACGTCGAGGTCGTGAACACCGCCGCGTGCAAGCGCTTCCAATTCGAGACTCCGGTCGCCCCGCCGAAGCTTTCAAGGAGGGTGCGCCCCGAAGGCGGCTTTGCAGGCCGCCGACTGGTGTTTCTTGCTTCCCGTCACACATAATGATGGAGCATCTGAATTTGGGCGAGCAATCTGTTACACTGCATCCCGATTTCGATCTGCGAACAAACGTCGGCAGGGGAAGTCCAATGTGTGATGCTCGACTCGAAGACACACCTGCACATGGCGATCGAGTTCAAATATCAGACAAAGCCAACGCTGCCGCAGTGGGCGACGGATCTTTGGCGAGGAAGTCAGCCCGGCGAACAAGTTCATTTTGCCTGGCGCGTGCCGTGCATCGAAGTCTTCTTTGACGTGACGGGAAATCGCGACCACTACTACCACATCGTCAGCAACGTCGGTGCTTTGTGGATGGCGACTCACAGTCGCGCTTATGAAAAGGAAAAGACGGGTGGCTGGTGGCGGCCAGACTGGGACTTCAAGTTCACGCTCCAAGATAGGTCCGGAGTCTTCGAGGCATCAATACCATTGGACGACCTGACAGAGGAGCCCCCGGCCAAAGGAACGATATGGGGTTTTCAAGCATACCGATCGAAGATCGGTCCTTTCGCCATGTTCAGCGGATGCTACGACCTGGTAGGCGGCGAACCCGCCACACGCCAATTCGGCCGTATCGTGTTTCGATGAGACGGTTCGCCGCCGCCATCAGTCGCGACCGCCAGACTGGTCGCCAACGGTCAGATCCGAATTGTCTCGACAGATGACGTCGGCTGGATTTGCCGACACACGAACTATTACTTTTTCCAAAAGGGGAGGCGCGACCTCGGGGGCGCCAAACTTGCTCTTTCCTGGTTAACTGAGCTGGTTTTGTGAGG
>CAZUAH010000283.1:10729-17443 GCA_964617665.1 uncultured Pirellulaceae bacterium | reverse complement strand
TGGGGAGTCCAGCAGATGAAGATCCCCATGAGCACTTTGTCGAATTCGATCTTCGGCTCCAGCGAGACACCGATGGCTACCGCACCGCCCATCAGCAATAGGGCCGAAGGGATCAGAACGTACACGCGCTGCTGCCACGACATGGCCAATGGCAGAAAGGCAATTATCACCAGCAGCCACGGACCGAGCAGATAGATGATTCCTAGCACTTCCGCTCGGCCTGCTATTGCGTAACGAGCGCCGGCCGCCACGACTGCTGCCAAACCGGTCGCCAGTAGCAGCGCTCGCATCGAGAACTGGACGCCACGCCGCGCCGGCCGCGCAACCGCTTGTTCCATCTCTTCCACCATGCGAGTCAATCGAATGCGATTACGCAGAGTGACGAGACCGCACACTACGCCTGCAACCAACGCAAACGCGGCGTCGACCAGCAGGGCCAGATAGTCGACGAAATAGCCGCCGTACATGTTGCCGCTTTCCCACAATTCGATGGGAAACCCCAACGCTTCGCGATTTCGAGGTGTCGTCCCGACGAGGTTGCCCAGTCCATCGGAGCGAAAGAAATAGGAAACGGCGGTTAGCGACGCCGTGATCAAGATGCCAACGAGGAAACCACGCACAAACCAGCGAGTCGGTGTGGTAACGATCGATTGGCTCATAGCACAGGCCTATATCGAGTTCGGGCGATCAGACTCAACCGTACAACAGGAACGGTTCAACTTCTTTCCACCACCCCACCTCGTCCAGCACCGTCAGGTCTTCAAGGGTTCGCTTCGTTAGCCCTCTATCCAAGCTTTCCCTCAGCTCCGATCCACCGCTGAGGATATCGATTGGCATCTTCTCTTGTTCGTATTCGTAGGGCGGCATTAGCCACTGGAATTCCTTGGGGTACAACTGCCGAAGGCAGCCCAACAGGACGACGGCTGTACGGTACGGCCTGTAGGCCTTCTCGTCAACGATGTGGAAGTAGACACCGCCGCAAGTTTGATCTTGCCATTTCTGGAAGGTTGGCTTGAAACTCAGAGGCCGGTACGCGACGCCTGGCAATGCCCAATCGTCCAGCGCGTCGACAAACGCGTAGGCGTCGATGAATGGGGCACCGATCACTTCGAAAGGTGTCGTCGTGCCGCGGCCTTCGGACAGATTCGTGCCTTCGACCAAGACCATGCCCGGATATACCAAAACGCCTTCGATCCTCGGCAAATTGGGAGAGGCTGGAATCCATCGCCGACCCGTCTCATGGTAGGCCATGTTGCGACGCCATCCTGTCATGGGGACCACTTGCACGGTCGCCCCGAGCCCCATGGCGGCACTTAGGTAGCGGGCCATTTCCCCAATCGTCAACCCGTGTGCCATCGGTATCGAAGCCCTGCCCACAAAGCTTGCGTACGAGTGATCCAGCCGTGGGCCTTCAACGTAGCGTCCGCCCAGTGGATTTGGTCTGTCCAACACCACGACGGGAATGCCTCGTTCGGCGCATGCCTCCAGGCAGTAAGACAATGTCCAGATGTAGGTGTAAACTCGCGTCCCTACATCCTGCAGATCGACCACCAGGCAATCCAGCCCTTCAAGCGAATCCGCAGTGGGCTTGCGACTTTCAGCGTATAAGCTGTGAATCGGGACCCGCAGCCGTGGATGGTGGCCGTGCGGCGTCTCCACCATGTTGTCTTGGTCTTCGCTCCACAAGCCGTGTTGTGGCGAGAACAAGGCCGCCAATTGGCTGGGGAATGCCTCGTCGAGCAAATCGTGAGCGTAGCGGAAGCGATAGTCCACCGATGCCTGGTTGACCAGTAGCCCAAACCTAGCTCCGATTAGGACGTCCGGTGGCGAGGCACGGCAGTTTTCCAACCCAATGGCTACGGGAAGATCTGGCAGCGAGTAAGAATCATCCATCAAAGTCGTCCGTGTGCAGTTCTCTGTCTAACCACAAGACCGTTGAGCCCTTTCCCCATATTGCGATGAAATACTCCTCGGAGCAACGGAGTATCTTGCCAGCCAGATTCTTACCCGGCCATCGGCATCCGGCAGATTGGGGCAAGAAAATGTGAGGATTTGGTGTCGAACTTCCATCACAAACGGTCTTCCTATAGCTGCTCTTTGCATTTTCGGACAAAACCGGCCGAGGGGTGCGTCCGAGTCAGTGTGGCGAGTGCCCGAAATCCTGGCGCCATCGAGCCAGAAGATCCTCCGGACCGCCTTTCAGGAAATACAGTTTTCCGATCACTGCCCGCTCCTCGCCCGGCGGAATGTCGGGCCAGCGAGGCCGTGTGTGTAGGCACGTGTAGTGAGCGTTGTTGGCCACGGAGGTTGCCTCCGCGTACCCCTGCGCGACGATCCACTGGCGATCACGCGACACACACGCAATCATCGCGTGCCGAGCCAGAGTTCCGCCCTTCGGAGCAGCCTGATCCGACAAGGCCACGGCCCATCCGCCGTGCAGCGGTTCACCGCCAACGCCGCTGCGCATTTCCAGCCCGCGGACGGCGCCGTCGTCAGTCCACACCAAGGTTCGATCGCGTTCAGGATCGACAAAGTACGGAGCGCCGTGATTGTTGAAGCACGTGTTGCTGGCTGGACTCTTGAACACCTGGTCGGTCAGATTGCGGATCGAGATCGTGAAGTCGACACAATCCAACGCCGCCTCCAACGTGACCGTCAGCACCGCCTTCTCTTCGAACGAACAGTGGTAGCCGGCCTTGGTGCGATCGTCGTTGATGCGCCATTCCAAAGGCGAATGAGAGGCCTGCCAACCGAACGGAAATCCTGCGGCACCTACTTGTTCCGGCAGATTGAGTCGGAAGACGGCGCCAGGAAAACAGGGCACGAAAACGGCTGCCGAATGTCCCGGCCCGCCTTGCAGCGTGATTGGATCGCGCCCGAAAGAGCTTTCGTTCGGCCCGTTTGCCAACACGGGTCGCGGCGGCGTTCTTGCGGGCAGGGCCGGCGGCGTGTCGACGTCCGCAGGTGCATCCGGCGCGTTCATAGCGCAGCGAAAGCCCAACCACGGGTGATTCCGGCTGGTGTGGGCGGAAAAGCTACTCGCGGCGCAGCGGAAGTTGAAGCGTAAGCTGTGGGCCGTTCCGGCGCCCTTTATCACGTACCACGCCCAACCGCGGCTCGCATTCGGCGGCTGCGACGGTGTGGAAGTCCACTGAGCCACATTACCAACCATGTCCAGCACGCCGTACGGGCTCGCGCCTTTCGGGAAACAGCCGACCGGCAGCGGCGTTGGCGTCTGCGGTGAACTGCCGTCGTCGATTCGACACGCCTCGTCGTCCCACTCGTTGCCCCACGGATAACGCCTTGCGTCCGTACCTCGCGCGGCCTTCTCCCACTCGGCCTCAGTCGGCAGACGCTTGCCAGCCCAGCGCGCGTACGCATCAGCGTTGTGCCAGTTCACGTTCGTAACCGGCCAATCACCTTGGCCCTCTGGGCACTTCTTACCTCGCCAGTGTCTCGGAGGATGATAACCGCTGTCTTCGACAAATCGTCGGTATTGTGCGTTCGTGACAGGAGACCGGTCGATGTAGAACGGTTTCACCTGTACCTTTCGTTGCGGTACCTCAACGGCAAAAACGCTGGGGTGGACTCGATATTCCTCGGCCAGTCGAGCGGCCTCTCCGGCGGTAGTGCCCACGGTGCACTCCCCGCCCGGAATGTAGATCATGTCGACTGAATCGTTCGGCGCCGTTGCGTGGACGATACCTGTCAGCAGTATGAAAGCCGCTACGTTCATGGCGGTTCCTCCGGCGTTGTAGGCTTCGGTACCAACACCGAAATTTTACCCGTCGGTCACCGCGTGCGAAAGAATCGCGTAAGAGCATTCGAGAAAAGTATCCGCCGCACGTGGCCGCGTTGGCTTCGGCTGGATTCGGAGAATGTTAGAGGGAATCGACATTCATGACGCATCGTCGCCCGCTGGCGCTCTCTTGTCCTTTTCGTCGTGCCGAGGGATCAGCGCCATGCGCACTTTGGTTCCCTTTGGCGGGATGTGCTCCGTATAGGCGTGGAATAGCAGCGCGGCGTTGGTCTGACTGCTCTCTACGGGTAGGTCCAAAGTAGCGGTCGCGAAATTCGAAACGCAGATGAAATCGCCGCCGTCTGCCCAGTAGTAACGCCGGCCGGTGTGTTGATCGACTTCTTCTCCACTGCCAGCGAAAACCCAATGATACGGCATCGGCTTGCCGGTCTCGGCGTGCTGAATCCACTCTTGGGCTCGGACACGGTGCTTCTTGCCGTTCTTGTCTTGCCATAGCATGTCGATGTCGATCCTAGTGCCGCTGGCAGGCTTGTACTCGGGCATGAATTGAACCGGTTTCCCTTTCTTCGCACCAACCGCAAGGAGCGCCGCGTGAACGTATTGTGGTTTGCAATGTACAGCGACGATGGATTCGTGTTCCTTTGAGCCTTTCGGACAGGCGAACATCTCCAACTGGCCTTCCGTCAGGCAGACCTCGGCGTTGACGACTACCAGCTTTCGTTTCGTGTCAATGTGTAAGGTGCGATCTTTCGTCAGGGGCTTCAGGTCGGCTTCGACGATCGGAATGTCTGAGTGCTTTGGCGATGGCTTCGCAGCAGCAACACTCGCGCCAACTTCCTGCCCAGACGCGATCGCTCCACAAGCGAGTAAGCCGCCGATCAGAAACGGATGCAGGACGGCGAGCAGCCAGAATCTATTGCGCATTCCCATGTCCCCTGGTAAGAACGTTAAGATACGGTACCTTGTTTCGCTATCGATCAGCATAATTATTCCATAATACACGACGAAAGTCATCCGCCATGCCATCAAAGACGCGACGGAAGAAGGTGACTCGGAAGATGATCGGTCCTGACGATTGGGATTCCTGGACTTCGCATCTGGCCGATCGAGAGGTCCCTATTGATCCATTGCGTTTGATTCCGGCCAAGAAGAGATCGCCATTGCGGTGGGGCACAACCAAAGATATTGGGGACGCCACAAAGCAATTGATCAAGAACGCAGGGCGTTGGACACGTGGCAAAGGGCCGCAGACATCGGACTTGGCAGAGACGCTGGAAGCGTGGCTGTCGGCCGCCGAAGGACGCCCAACGAGTACCGCGTTTGGCCTGGAATGTCTGGCCTGGAGCTATGTCCTGCCGCACTTGGCGGCATCGCTTCCCGCGGCACCTTGGTGCGAAGTACTCGACTACCTGACGGCGCTGCCTCAGCAAATCGAAGGCGCCGACGTTTCGGACAAACCGCTTGAGCAGCAGTTAATTGGCGGCGAATTGCCACTGGTGTTGTCTTATCTGTTTCCGGAAGTCGAATCGTGCCGCAAGCTGGGCAAGCTCGCGCAGGAAAGGCTCTCCCGTGGCGTCCACGAATTGCTCGACGGGAACGGCCTGCCTGCTGCACGCCATCTCGCCTTGCTCCGTCCGTTGCTGGCCTGTTGGACGCGGTGCGGCTACTTGTCTCGAGCCGGTGGCGTTCAATGCTTTGATAAGCAAGCTCGCCTACAATACGAATGGCTGGTTCGCCGTGCTCTGCAATTGACGCGACAGAACGGCACGCAGGTACTTTGCGCTGACGAGCCAGAGAAGGGCATCGACCAGCTATTTGACGCGGCGCTGATGCTGATTGGCGACCAGGAAGATGACGCGATCGCCGATCAGGTGCTGCCGGGCCGCAAGTCGTCGCGAAAGAAGAGTCAGCGCGTCGTGTATTTTCCCGACTCGGCGGCGCACTCCGAGTGGGGCAAGATCGCTGTCCTCCGTCCAAACTGGCTCCGTGGCGGCGAGCATCTGGTTATGACGTACCACGATCGCACTTTCAGCACCGAATTGAATTGCGGTTCGTCGACAGTGTGGTCCGGCCGATGGAACATGGGTATTTCGGTTGACGGGCGGCTGTTGGAGCTTCGGTCCGGTTGGCAACAGAACTGCTGGTATTCCGATGACGACGTGGACTACTTGGAATTGGGAGCCGATTTGGATGACGGATGGCGTATCGAACGGCAGGTTCTACTGGCGCGCGAAGATCATTTTCTCATGGTGGCTGATGTCTTGCTGGGTTCGGCAGAAGCGGATATCGAGTATCGAAATGTTCTTCCGCTGACGGATGGCGTTCGATTTAGACCGGCAGAGGAAACTCACGAGGGCTACCTGGTCGCGAACCGTCGTTTGGGTTTGGTGATGCCGTTGGCGCTGCCCGAGTGGCGAGTTGCCAAAACCGACGGTTCTCTGGAGTCTACGTCGGACGGATTAGAATTGCGGCACAACACACGCGCACAGCGGCTTTACGCACCCTTGTTCATCGATCTAGATCGGAAGCGATCAGGCAAGCCCTTCACGTGGCGACAACTGACCGTGGGCGAGCAACTGCAGATCCAACCGCCATCGGCAGCGGCCGGATATCGCGTCCAGGCTGGGCGAAGCCAATGGTTGTTCTACCGGTCGTTGACCCCGCAAGCAAACCGCACATTGCTGGGACAAAATCTGTCCAACGAGTTTTATGTGGGACGCTTTGACGCGGATGGCGAGGTTGAAGAGATGATCGCGTTGAGCGCAGAGGATTGACAACGCGAACACGGATGCGATGATGATGTAAGCTGTCTTGGTGGCGCTCGTTGAGCGCAGGTCGATGATTCGTCGACCGGGTCCCGATGGACTCTCGGAGAGACGGCGGGGGGGGGGGGGGGGGGGGGGGGGGGGGGGGGGGGGGGGCGCCCGGGGGGCGCGCGGGGGGGCGCGCGCCCC
>CAZUAH010000283.1:0-10719 GCA_964617665.1 uncultured Pirellulaceae bacterium | reverse complement strand
GGGGTGCGGGTCTTTTTTTGGGGGGGGGGGGGGGGGCTGTTTTTATTTTTCGAGGTGGCCGACACGAAGCAAGACAGTCAGGGCGCTGCGGAGGCCGACGGCCGACGTCGCGCCCTTTGTTTCGCCAATCACCTCGTTCCTTTCTGCAGTCACCAATCGCGGAGGCCGGTGATGGGATTCCTCAGTTGGCTGCTGTGGGGCCGCGGATATGGCCTGGGAGAACTGGCCCGGCGACTCGACGTGGAGGCGAGAGAGCTTCGACGTTTCCAGCCCGAGTACCGCAGGTTCACCATTCCCAAGCGATCAGGCGGGAACAGGCGAATCCTCGCACCAAACGAAAAGCTGAAGCAACTGCAGCGTCGCATGCTTCGTCGGCTACTGACTCGGCTGCGTGCTCATCCAGCGGCCCACGGTTTCGAGCGAGGCCGGTCGATCGTCACCAACGCGCGGGCGCATCAGGGCCAAGACGTCGTCATCCGGTTCGATCTGGTCGACTTCTTCCCTTCCACGACCGAACGCCGAATCAAGAAGTACTTTCGTCGCATCGGCTGGAACCGCCGAGCAACCAAGATCCTCACGCGATTATGTACACACGAAGGCAGCCTTCCTCAAGGTGCCCCGACCAGTCCTCGACTGAGCAATCTGCTCAACTACCGATTCGACGCCCGGCTGGCAGGCATGGCCAAAGCGCTGGGTGGCGTGTACACGCGATACGCCGATGACATCACCATTTCGTTTCCCAAGGAGGAGCCGGAAGAAGAATGGGTAGCCCGCGCGGGCCAGCCGCCGCCTTTCAGCCTGGAAAGATGTCCGAACAGGATCGCCTTTATGCGAGCCTTCGTGCGGCGCGTCGCGGGCGAAGAAGGCTACCAAGTGCATCGACGCAAGAAGCAGAGTGTCCGCCGACGTCATCACCGCCAGATGGTGACCGGACTGGTCGTCAACGACGTTGTGAACCTTCCCCGAAAGACTCGCCGATGGCTGCGCGCGGTCGAGCATCGCGCCCGGAAGGCGAAGGAGTCGCCCTTTGATTTCGCCAATCCGTCCGCAAATCGTCCTACGCTGACGCCATCGCAACTGGAGGGCTGGCGAGCGTTGCAGGCGATGATTGCTAATCAGTCGACGGGCGGTGATGATGGATAGCCGACTCGTCGTCGACGCCCACACCCATGTGTTTTGCTGGGGTGAGAATCCGCAGGATGGATTCCTCAGCGAGCGCACTCGCAAGTCATTGCTGACGCGGTTCGCCGTCTGGTGGACCAAGATACGTCGCGAAGCCGGAGCGACGTTGACCGAGAAGATCCGCAACCGCCTTGCGCGAGAAATAGCCGAGTCCCAATTGGACTATGTCGTCGTCCTGGCTCAAGATGCCATCTACCGTCACGACGGATCACGGGACGAGACGGCGACCGATTTTTACGTGTCGAACGGGTACGTCCTGGATCTAGCCGAACGTTCGCCGAAGATCCTGGCGGGCTGTTCCATCAATCCGATACGCAAGGACGCCTTGGCCGAGCTTGAACGGTGCTACGAAGCCGGTTGCCGGCTGATAAAGGTTCACACTTCAATCCAGGGCGTCGATCCGGCGCTGGCCGACTACGATCCGTTCTACCGGCGCGCCTGCGATCTGGGCATTGTGTTGATGTTCCACACCGGCTACGAGCACTCCTGCAAAGTCGTCTCTCAGGAATTCTCCGATCCCAGTCGTTTGGCACGAGTCCTCGATCACGGCGGACCGGTCATCGCGGCCCACTGCGGCACTTGCATCTTCTTCGACCGGGAGGACTTTTACCCGAGTTTTGTCCGCACGATGCAGCGATACGACAATTTGTACGGCGATACGTCGATCATGGCCACGATGGCTCGTTGGCGGTCGCTGAAACGGCTCAGTCGTGAATCGCCGGAGATCAAACTTCGTATCATCCACGGCAGTGACTATCCCCTCCCGCCGTCGCGATTGCCGTACGTGCTGCGCACTGGGCCTTTTCCCGCGCAACGCCGCAATCCACTGGACATGGACCTGCGAATCAAGGAGTCCTTCGATTTCGGACCGCGATACTCGAACCAGATTCTGGACCTGATGGGCATAGACTCACCGTGAAATCCGAATGTCAAAATCCGAAGTACGAAACAAATTCCAATCAGGAATGACCGAAATCCAAGACACAACTCGGCACGGATTCTCCCCCCTGCCAAGGCTACTCGACTGGAAGTGAGTTGGACACTTCATCCGGGGGCGACTTGCAGGCGAGCCGCGGATAGAACGCTAACTGCCAGAAGGGCCAAGGCGCTGACTCCCTTCTGGGCTTCTGGCCGAACCGTACATGTCTGGGCGGTCGCCTATTCGCGTTTCTTCAAAGCTGCTTCGATTGCGTCAGCGACGGTGCGGAGGGCTTTGATTCGGGCGTGGCGTTTGCAGTTCGCTTCCAGCAACGTCCAGGGAGCGTACGTAGTACTTGTCTTCTGCAGCATGTCCACCACGGCCATCTTGTACTGTCGCCACTTCTCACGGTTGCGCCAGTCCTCGTCCGTGATCTTCCACTGCTTATAGGGATCCTCCTTCCGAGCTTCGAAACGCTGCATTTGTTCTTCGCGGTCGATCTGGAGCCAAAACTTCACGATCACTGTACCGAAGTCAGCCAGTTGATGTTCGAACTCGTTGATCTCGCGAAAAGCTCGTGACCAATCTTCCTCTGAACAGAATCCCTCCACACGCTCGACCAATACCCGCCCGTACCACGATCGGTCGAAGATGGAAATATGACCAGCCTTCGGTACGGCACGCCAGAAGCGCCACAGGTAATGTCGCCTACGCTCCTCATCGTTTGGCGCAGCGATCGGTACAACCGAATAGCCGCGAGGATCGAGGCCATTGGTCAGCCGCTTTATGCTACCACCCTTGCCCGCAGCATCCTGCCCTTCGTAGACAATCACCGCAGGGATTCGTTCCAGATACAACCGATGCTCCAATTCGCGAAGACGTTCTTGCAGATCGTCAAGTTGCTCTTTGTACGTATCACGTTCCAGCGACAGGCTCAGGTCGATTCGGTCCAGAATCGTCTGTTCAGTCATTGGCGACTCGGGCGGTTCCGGCATCGGGTCGGGTTTCGTCTTTGGTAGTTCGGCGCGGCGATCCACCTCCTGTTGGACTCGATCCAGAATCGTCTCGAAGACTCGAACCCGGCCAAGACGATTCTGGGTCGATTCAACTACCGTCCAAGGAGCGCAGGCGGTACCGGTACGCTCCAACATCTGCTCGACGGCCACTAGCCATTTGTCGTAGTTCTTGTTTTGCCGCCACTCCTCTTCATCCGCTTTCCAGGAACGCGCGGGGTCCTTTTCGAGAGCCTTGAGCCGTGATTTCTGTTCTTTCTGGGAGATGTGAAGCCAGAACTTGACGATCACGACGCCGGAATCGGCCAATTGACGTTCGAACTGGATTATCTCGTCAAAGGCTTCCTGCCATTGGGCCTCGTCCGTGAGTCCCTCCATTCTCTCCACCAAAACGCGGCCATACCATGAACGATCGAATATGGCGAATCGTCCGGCCGGCGGGATGTTCTGCCAAAAACGCCAGAGCCACGGGAAATGCTGTTCCACTTCGTTGGGCGCCGAAATGGCATGGACTCGATAACCGCGCGGATCAAGCGTTCGCGTCAAACGATTAATCTGCCGGCCCTTGCCCGCCGTGTCCCACCCCTCGAAAACAAGAATCACGGGCACACCGGCCGCTCGAGCCGCGCGTTGCAGCGAACCCATGCGAATCTCCATTTCTGGAAAGATCTCTTGGTACGCCTCTTTGGAGAGCTTTTTCGTCAGGTCGATGTGCTCGAGCATAGCAGGCTCCACGTTGTTTTAGGGTGTGCTGCGACTGGTTCCATCTTCGCGGGCATCCCGCGGCCTGTCCAGTAGTTCACTGTGGACGAATGCTGGCAGACGCCTTTTCAACAGACCGTACGCTTGCTTTTTCGGGCAATCGGCTGTAGCAATGCTCCGTCAGACCATAGAATCGAGAAGTCTGAGAGCATCCTTCAGATGTGAGTGTTTGTTGGACAATTGAGCTGTCACGCGAGACCTTTGGCGACGTGAAGTCCATGGAACAGCGTCGGAACCTCCGCCGGATACTTGTCAAGGTGCTTCGAGCAATCGGACTCCGCGTGCTCGTTTGGGGCGGACTGCTCTTGGTGGTGGGGCTCCTGCTCGGTTACATCCGACTGCCTGATCTGCAAACGGCACCCCAGCCAACGGTTTCCACAAGTGCCGAACATGACAAGACAGGCAGGCCGGGTTGGCCGCACCTGCGAGGTCCCAACTACAACTCGACCTGCGACGAAACCGATCTGGCCGAGAGTTGGCCGGAGGAAGGCCCGCTGGTGCTTTGGGTCAAGGAAATCGGCCAAGGCTACTCTAGCTTTTCCGCTGTCGGCGGTCTCATTTGGACGCAGCGACAAACGTCCTACGCTCAAACGGTCATGTGCATGGACGGTAGCACTGGTCGCTTGATTTGGGAGTACAAGTACGGCTGGCCCTATCAGGCAGCAGGCATGTATCCGGGCCCGCGTGCGACGCCCACTTGGAACGATGGCAAGATCTACTTCGCTGGGCCGGAAGGGAAAGTGGGATGTTTGCAGGCGGACGACGGTTATCTGCTGTGGTCGGTCAACGTCAACGAAACGTACGGCGGGCGTGGGACCGATTTCGGTTATTCCTGCTCGCCTACTGTAATCGACGGCAAGGTGATTCTGCCCGTAGGCGGCGAGGGAGCCAGCGTTGTTGCGTTGAATGCGGAAGACGGCACAGAGGTCTGGGCCGCTGGCGACCAGCCAGCCAGTTACACGTCGGCAATTCCTATTTCGTTTCAAGGCAGGCAACTGATCTTTGGATACCTGCAGAATGCGTTGGCGCTGCACGATCTGGAAACAGGGCAACTGCTGTGGGGACACAGACTGTCAAGCGGCTACGACGAACATTCCAGCTTGCCGCTGTACCGGGAGCCGTACCTACTACTCACCGCCCCGTTCCGCAGTGGTGCGGAGCTATACGAATTGAGCATCGAAACGCCGGAAGACGCGGACGACTCGTCTGGCTTAACGGCCCGAAGGCTGTGGCACAGCAATCGCATGTCCAACGACGTGGCGTCCAGCATCCTGGTGGACCGATATGTCTACGGTTTCGATCTTCGCGACATCCAGTCTAAGGCACGTCGGCCGTCTCGGGGCGAGTTCCGCTGTTTGGACTTCAAAACGGGAGAAGTCCAGTGGTCGTCTGACCAGCCGGGACACGCTTCGGTGATTCTAGCAGACGGCAAGCTGATCTTGTTGAACGACCGCGGCGAGGTTCTGTTGGTGCGCCCGTCGCCGGAAGCCTACGAAGAGTTGGCCAGAACCGAGGTGTTTGGCGGCGAGATCTGTTGGACTGCGCCGGCGCTGGAAAACGGCCGGTTGTACCTGCGGTCTCCCACAAGGGCGGCGTGTCTGTACGTGGGCAAAACGGAACGGCTGGAACAAGAGCATTTGGCCGACGCGCGGCCTGCCTCGGAGATCCCGCGGGCTCGGAAGATTGATCTTGCCTGGCTCGTGAGCGGCGAACGGGATTGCCCGGCCGACCCGCCGGACATGGGTGAGCTGCTTAGATGGTATTCCGTCTCGGTTGTATGCGCGTTGGGCGGCGCAGCCTTGATCGCCGTACTGGTTTGGGGCATAGCAGCCAGGAAATGGCCCAACAAATCGCCACTGATCGTCCGCACGGTCTTCTGGGGCACAACCCTGCTGCTGGGTTTTGCAGCGACGCCCGTGGGCAACCGGCTTGGCACGTCATTCTTGTTCACATGGCCGGCGGCCTTGTTTGTGTTCCATCAGTTGGCACTCGCCGGCATCATCTGGGGTCACCGCCGACGGCAGCATCGCAGATCACAATGGGTGCCGATCGCGTCCGTGTTCATCCTGATCATCGGTTGCGTGATGTACTTTGATATATGCCGCCGCCTGGACTTGGCCATGATGTGGGTGTACCTGATCGGCTTCCTGCCTTCCTGGCCGGTGACCTTGATCGCTGCATACCAGATGGCTGCGCACCTCAAGCCGTTTCGCGACATGCTCTGGGCGGTGCCAGCGTTCTCCGCCTACTACTGGGTATCTGCCGCGTACGCGCTGTGGTGGTTCGGTTAACCGTCGTTGCTACTTCAGTTCTTTGATCCGCACGTTGCGATACCACACACGCTTGGCTTCGTCTTGAAAGCCGATGTATCCCTCCAAGGGACGATCCTTCACCGCGGATTTGGACAAGTCCAAGTCGTGGATCTGTTCGCCGTTCAATTCGACCTTTAATTGGGACCCCTTGAGAGTGATCACGTACCGGTTCCACTCGCCAGCCGGCTTGGCCATGTTTTTCGAAGGTGCCGCTGTTCCGATCACGCCGCCGCAGTCGTGGTTGCCTGGCTTCGGCTTGTGGTGGGTGTCCAAGATCTGTACTTCGAAGCCCGTTTTGACTTGGCTCATTGGATCTCCGACTCGCAGAAACACTCCGGAGTTGCCACCTTTGCCGATCTTGAATTCCAGATCGAGGACGAAGTCTTTGTACCTGCGAGCCGTCGTTAGGTAGGCGTCATAGCGTTGCCAGCCATGCTCGCCCGCCCGCGGATGCAGCGAGACCGAACCGTCGTCCTCGACAATCCAGTTGCCGGTGGTCTTCCAGCCATCGAGGGTCTTCCCGTCGAACAGCGGGACAAAACCATCTTTCGCCTCGGCCGCGGTCGAGGTGTGTACCACGCCCGCCGCGAAAACAACACACAACACTCCGATGATCATCTTTCGCTTCTCCATCGTCACTGGTCCTTTCTTGTAGTCCTGTAGGGGTTGAAATCCGGCTGCTAGTCAACGAGGAACGCTATGCTTAGCCGTTTGTAGAGAACGACATTGAAATCACTCCTTACCGGTTAGACCCAGTAGTCTCGTAGGTCAGGCTGTGCCTGACGATTTGCCGTTTCAGCCGTTCGAGCCGGTTTCCGTCAGGCACAGCCTGACCTACCGAGTATCGGAGTCTTATCACAGTGTCGAAGCGTGTCATTCTCTTCCTGTCAGGCCTTTGATGTACTGGATCTCCTTCGCATCGTACGGCGTGCCATCTCTGCGGAAGATCTCGTGAAACCACAGTTCCGGTTCGGCAGTGTACTGCTTTTGCCATGTTTCCCAGGGGTAATTCGTCTGGGTCTTGCCGGCGACTAGTCCCCAGTTGTACGCGGCGATCTTGTGCTTCTTAAGGTATCCCATCACGGGATCGAAAGTACTGCTGCTTCCGCGCGACATGTACTCGGTGCAGAGCATAGGCCGCTTGTAGCATCGTAGATGGTCGACTCGCTGCACCGTGAAATCGAGATTACCGTAGCTGTGAAAGCTGACGATATCCGATTCTTCCAGCATGACTCGATTGTATTCAGTCAAGTTGTCCTGATTTGACAAATCGCCACGCCAAACGCCGGCCGTCAGCGGTTGCGATGGGTTCGCCTCTCTCGCCCAGACGAATACCTTCTTCAGCAGCATTGTGGCCATCTGTTCCTTCTTGTCTTCGGGCAGTTCGGTCCGCGTACCGTCGCGGCCGTACGAATTGCGATTCGGGTTGTCGGGCTCGTTGAAAACGTCCCAGAGTTGGACACGTTTGTCGTTCCGGAAGTGGTGAATCAATCCGTAGATATAGGGCCGCAATTCATCGTGGCGTTTTGGATCGGCAAGGATCTCCGCACCCGGTGCTTGCAACCAACCCGAGTTGTGGACGTGAGGTTTCGGGTCACGCTGCTTGCCAAGCTTCGGTTGAGGATCCCAAACGCCGTCCAGCGGCACGAGCATCACGCCGATACCGTGCTTGTCGGCGATTCCAAGGAATTGGTCGACGCGCCGCAACAGCCCTTCGCTATCTTGTTCCCAGAGCAAGTTGTGCAGATACACGCGGATACTGTTGAAGCCGATGCCTGCGGCCCAGCCCAGCTCACGGTCTATCGTTTCCGGATCGAACGTATCGGCTTGCCACATTTCAAGCTGATTGATCGCCGTACTAGGCGAAAAATTGCAGCCGACCAGCCAAGGCTGCTCGGCATACCAGGCGTTGGCCTGCTCGACCGTCCAGCGGTCACGGGCGGTGGCTGTGTCGCCCAGTAACAACACGAAACAAGCGACAAGAGACACAATGTTGACAAGGTGCAGTTTCATGGCATTTCCTCGTTTCAGATTTCTACGTCCGCGGTCGATGCAACAGTCAAGATTCCAGAAGCATCGTGGCATACCTTCTTCTATCAACCACATGATATCAAGATATCATCTCCCGGTCCCAGTACCCGAGTGAGCAAGGCCCCCAGAATTCAATACGTGGGATTCGCAACAAAACGCTGGTCATCTCCCGCCTACCCGACGTGCGTACCGAGCGTATATACTCGTAAAGGCTGTCATTGTGGGCAGTTGGCTCCGATCAAGCACTGGTCGGCAGCGTTGATCGAGAGGCTTCAGCTCCTTTGACGACATCTGACTTATACACATATGCCATATTTGATCTTTGTACGGCACGGCGAATCGGAACTGAATGTCGAGAACAGAAAGCAACAGATCTTCTGCGGCCAAAACGACACGCCGCTGACAGAGGTTGGCCGCCAGCAAGCTTCGGCCGCTGGAAGAGAGCTGGCTGCCAGGGACGAAATACGCATCGAACGAGTGATCAGTTCCGCTCTATCACGTTCGATCGAGACACTGGATCTGATCCTTCAAGAACTGCCGAACGGTGTGGAGCGTCTTCCTCATTCACCAGCGCTGAACGAACGGTCGCTGGGTGTCTTCGAGGGGCGAGTAGCCAAGGAGGTCTACGCCGAGTATCCGGAGTATGAAAACGATCCCAGTTTCAACCAGTTCCGATATGACTTCATGCAGAAAGCGCCCGGTGGTGAGAACCTGAAAGAAGTGACCGCCCGAGCGTGGCCTGTTGTTCAGAGTCTGGAAGCGGAATGCGAAGGAGACATTTTGGTCGTCTCGCACTATACGACGATTCGCTGTATCCTGGGCAGGGCCATGCGGTGGCCCGATCAGACGATTCTGGACACCAAGGTCGCCAACGCGTTGCCTGTAATCCTTGAGCGAGGTGAAACACGTAAGCTCCTGGAAGGAGTTACACGGCCCGAGTGATAACGGCTCGAACCGCAAGCGATGGTGACGGGCCTTTGTCTTGGAAGCCCGTTGGTGCGAATCAACGTAGTGCATAGAATAGTCACGGTTTGATACCAAGTCCCTCATAACCAAGGAGATCCAGATGGCCGACGAGCCGGTTCGTCTGACACAAATGGTCGAAGCATCGGGGTGAGCTGCCAAGTTAGGTCCGGGTGACCTATCGAAGGCACTGGCCAATTTGATGCCTGCCGTCGATCCGAGGCTGCTAGTCGGCCCGGAAACGCTCGACGATGCGGCTGCGCTGAAGGTGTCGGACAACGTGGCCATCTGTTTCACCGCCGATTTCATCACTCCGCTGGTCGACGATCCCTGGCAATGGGGCCGCATCGCCGCAGCCAACTCGATCTCCGACATCTATGCCATGGGTGCCAAACCGATGGCCGCCCTGAACATCGTTTGCTGGCCGAACTGCCTGCCGGCCGAATGGCTGGGCAAGTTAATGGAAGGTGGAGCCAGCGCGGCCGCCGATTCAGATTGTCTGGTCGTGGGCGGACATACGGTCGACGACAAGGAACCCAAATATGGCATGGCGGTTATCGGCACGGTGCATCCGGATCGGATCGTGCGGAATCAGGGCGCGCGGGCGGGTGATCAGATCTATCTGACTAAACCGCTCGGTACAGGCATCATCGCTACCGCCATGAAGGCGGCGCTGACCAAACAGGACGAAGTCGAGGTGGCGACAGAAAGCATGATGATGCTCAACCGCGCCGCCTCGGAAGCCGCCGTCGCCACAGGTGCTCGAGCACTGACCGACGTCACCGGATTCAGCCTGGCTGGCCATCTGAACGAGATGCTTGGTGGCGATGGCAAACTTGGGGCCGACATTTCAATAGATGCCTTGCCTATGCTGCCCGGCGTCAAGCGTCACATGGCCATGGGGATGATTCCAGGCGGGGCTTATCGCAATCGCGACGCTTACCAGCAGCGTGTGAAGTTGTCCGACGATGCGGACGCCACATTAGAGCTGCTACTGTACGATCCGCAGACCTCCGGAGGGCTACTGGCCGCTATTCCAAGCGAGGCCACAGCGCAATTCGAAGCGGACCTTGCCCAGCGTGGTGTCCAGGTCAGTCGCATCGGCGAGTTCAACGACAGCGGAGTAATTCGCGTATTGCAGTAGCTTTCGCGCACACGTGACCGCCGGTTCCTCGTGTGCGTGCCGGAAGAAGATGTGAGAGTTGCGTTTTCGTTCTCTTCCCTTGCGCGATCATCCGCAACACGCCGACCCGCTGGACGGATCGCAGCAACAGCCGTCACCATCCCCATTCCCGCGAAGGATGGCGGCGGCGCAGCCGACACCCGGTTGAACCGAGACTGCCTCAGTGGGACAGTTCCGCGCACATGCACCACATTCCATGCAGGCGTCGCGGTCAACGATTTCCGATTTCCCGTTTTCGACGGCGAACACCGCGTGGGGACAAACGATGGTGCACTGGCCGCACCCATTGCACTTGTCGACATCCAACGTCAGCGTGACGACGCCTGGCAAATACCGCAGCCCGAACATGGATCT
>CAZUAH010000282.1:0-17493 GCA_964617665.1 uncultured Pirellulaceae bacterium | reverse complement strand
AAAACCCGAACGATCGGAATATTTACGCTATAGCAACTTTGGTGCACCCGAGGCCCGCCCTTTGGGCAAGCGGACGGAAACAGCATCCCCGTAGCCGGACTCGCCAGAGTTCGGAAGACGGAAGTCTGGCGACTTCCACTACGCCTTGCGGGTACATAGAAACTGTCTGCTTGCCTTGGCTATCAACGCTAGCGGCCGCGAGCTGAAAAAGAGTGCTCCAACTCGGGCGAACGGCTGCCAATGCCGATCTTGACCTGTTTTGACGATCGGCGTACGCTTCGCCAATCTCTTCATCTCCCGCACGGAAGCAAGGAAACCTTGATGAGTAAATCACCATCAGAGAATGTGCACAGTGCCGGATTGCCCAGTTCGGTGCCTTTGCTTGACGTCAATCGTGCCAACAAACCGCTCCGCGAGGCGACCCTTACGGCGATCACAAAGGTCTGCGATTCCGGTCGTTTTCTCTACGGACCCGACGTGAAGGAACTAGAGGAGGCAATCGCCGCTGTTTGCGAAACAGAGCATGCCGTCGGTTGCGCTTCGGGCAGTGATGCGCTCCTTCTGTCGCTGATGGCGTTCGACATTGGCCCCGGCGACGAGGTAATCGCGCCTAGTTTCACATTCTTCGCCACGGCCAGCGCCGTTTGGCGTTTGGGCGCGAAGGTCGTCTTTGTGGACATTGATCCGCAGACGTTCAATCTCGCTCCGGAGGCAGTCGAGGCTGCGATCACGCCGGCCACGAAGGCGATCATCCCCGTGCATCTGTTCGGCCAATGCGCGGACATGGATGCGATCTGTGACATCGCAACCCGAAACGGCCTGAAAGTGATCGAAGACGCCGCTCAGTCGATCGGTGCTGAGCATCGTGGCCGCCCGGCCGGTTCCATGGGCGACGTCGGCTGCTTCAGTTTCTACCCGACCAAGAATCTAGGCGGCTATGGCGACGGTGGAATGATCACCACCAACGACGGCGACTTGGCCACAAAGCTGCGCCAATTGGCCGCTCACGGCATGAATCCTCGCTACCATCACGGGATTGTCGGTATCAACAGTCGGCTGGATACCATTCAGGCCGCCGTATTGCAGGTAAAGCTGTCGCGACTCGGGTGGTGGACCCGACAGCGGCGCGCGAACGCAAATCGCTACCACGAACTGCTGGCCTCTGCCGGCCTGGACTCTTGTTTGGGGCTTCCCGAGGAGGTCTCGAACCGTTTTCACGTCTGGAACCAGTACACGATCCGTGTACCGAACGGTCGGCGTGATACTCTACGATCGCGTCTAGCCGAAATGAACATCGGCACCGAGATCTATTATCCGGTACCGCTGCACCAGCAGGAATGCTTCAGTTCGTTGGGTTACCAAACCGGCAGTCTACCGGTGACGGAGCAAGCGGCCAAGGAAGTGCTGAGCCTGCCGATCTTCCCAGAGTTGACCGACGAAGAGCAGCAGTTGGTCGTGCAAGGCATCAGTGAGATCGTGTCAAGCCAACAGGCCGCGGCCTGATCGTTCCCATCTCAGCCGCTACGGCGACTGAGCGTCCGACGGCCTTCAGGTTTCGCGAGGGCACAAACTCCCGCTCTTGCGATACGTCATCCTGAGCAAGGCGAAGGATCTCCGCTGACACTGGTAGAATCCTCACTCTCCACGGTGGGAGCGGCGTGCCCTGCGCTTCGTGGTTTGTCTTTTCCGGGAAAGGGGCGAGACTGATGAAACGCATGCTGTTGCGTGCCATTCTCATTGCCGCATCGCTGAACGGATCTTCAGACATCCGAGCTGAGAATCGAAGGCATAACGGTGAGGTTGAGCCGCCGTTCGAGAGACTGCCCCTTCACGAACAGAAGGCCGTGGGCGACGTGCTCAGATCCTGGGAGCAGCAGAGCAAATCCATCGAACGATATCGGTGCCAATTCCAAAGATGGGAATACGATCCCATCTTCGGTCCGGCGCAGACATTCAAGACGTGGAGCAAAGGCCTCATCACGTACTCCGTTCCCGAGGGAAGTGTGTTTCGAGTCGAAGAAACCCGGCAATACACATCCGCCAGCGAATCTGATGATAAGCCGAAGTACGTGAAGCGGGAAGACGAATCGACCGAGCACTGGGTTTGTGGCAGGGCGTGCATCTGGGAATTCGACCACAAGTCCAAGACGCTGATTGGGCGCAAGCTGCCGCCGTACTTGCAAGGCAGGATGATTGTCGGGCCACTGACCTTCCGTTTCTTTTGCCCTCCGATTCTGCTACGAAATCCCCCGAAACGACACGAAGGGATTGAGGGACAACTGCAATTGTTGAGCGAGGTTGATGCGGAGAGATTGAAGCAACGCTATTGGATTCGCCCGCATGCTGCTGATGGCAGTGCGAAGGCCCATCGTCTGGAGCTATACCCCAAGTCGTCGCGGGACGCGGAGATCTGCCAGAAGATGGACGTCGTCATTGCCCAGGAAGATTCTCTTCCGAAAGGTCTCGTCATCTATGATCGAAACTTCAATCCGCGCAGTAATCCCGCTCGGACAGTCTTTCTGTTCGAGAATCGTCAGACGAACTGGGAATTGCCGCCCAATGAACCGAACGCCTTCAAGCGGCAATTCTCGGAGCCTCAAGTGCCGCACGGATGGATAAAGGTGGTCGAAGGATTGTAGCGGCCTCGATCATGGCGCGAAATCAGGCCGGCATCATCTAGCGAGTCACACGAGTGGTCTGTCTAGTCTGAGTTTGGATGTAGGACAGGTTTTCAACCCCCGAAAAGGATGAAATCCTGTCCTGCGAACCGGCAATTCTGATGTAGACAGACCGCTAACTCAAACGCATCGTTGGCGCACACCGCGAGTGCCACATCAGCGGCGAGCACCATGCCGGGAATGGCGACTCCACAGACGAATGACGATACCGTCCCACGCCCGGCTCCAAGAGAGCCTGTCAACATCCACAGCTTGCATGGCAGGGTACGGATTCATAGAATCTTAGTACAACCTCAGACTAATGACGTGGGCCAAGGTCTTCGTCATCACAATCGGTGTGCGGTCGGCCCCCAAAAACCAATACGCGCTGACCTGCCAACCCAAAGGAGGCATTCCCCTGCGTTCCATCACCTTCAAGTACGGCATGCTCGTGGTGATCTCGTTGGTAGCGCTGCGGCTGGTGATCGGCTGGCACTTCTTCAAAGAAGGGGCCAAAAAGTTCACTGACCGCTCGTTCACGGCGGATCCTTTTTTGCGTCAATCGGTTGGGCCAATGGCCGATCTCTATCAAGGGATGATTGCCGACCCATATGGTTTCGAAAGGCTGGACAAGGAGAAGACGGCCCGGGCGTGGAACGACTACCGAGAAAAGGTCCTCGCCGCCGACGCCGCCGACGAAGCGACGGTCGAAGAGGCCGTGAAGCTGACGGAGACGTACGTCAAACAGTTTGAGGGGTACCTTGACTCGATTGATGAGGACTTGGAGAAGTTCCACATCAAGTTCGAGCAATGGCAGGCGACAAAGAAATCGCCCATGCGATACGTGCCCCATCAACAGGACTTGATCGAAAAGCAGGGCCTGGAACTGCTCGGCATGGTTTCCCCGTGGCTGCGGACCGTCGAACGGATGCGAGAAGAATACCGCTTCGAATTACTCGAGTTGGTTTTGAAGGAAGATACAGCGGCTGTCCATTTCGACGACGTGGAAACATCTGAAACCAGCGAGATTTCCGAAGGCGTCATGCCAATTGCTGATCCCTCGGACATGCCGCTGATAAACGCCATGGTCAAATGGACGGTAGTCCTGGTCGGCGTGTTTCTCTTGCTGGGTTTGTTCACCCGTCTCTGGGCGATCGTTGGAGCGGGTTTCCTTGTGTCGGTCATCTCGTCGCAGTGGCCCGGTTGGCCTGGTGCGACGCCGACGTACTATCAGGCCGTTGAACTGTTCGCGTTGCTGGTGCTCTGCGCCACATCGGCGGGCCGCTATGCAGGCTTGGATTTCTTCGTATGTCCGAAAATACAGAAGTGTCTGGCATGCTTTAGGCAGGGCTCAAACGAATCCGGCGAACCAGCAGAAGCCAACGAAAACGTAGCGACGAATCAGGAGACATCGGCAGCGACGCCTTCGCCGGCCGATGCCGCCGACGATAGCGAACCATCTTCCGAAGACAACTCCAAATAGGATATAGGATAACGGCGATGCATCTCGACGACGAACAACGTGCGGTAGGCAAAGAGAATTTCACCACCGCGATCGGCGCCTCGCGGCGCAGTTTCCTCAAAGCGGCCATCACGGCCGGCGTCGTACCGGGCGCAACTCTTGGTGCGATGTATTTCGGCTACGACAAAGTGGGCGATCCGCTACGCGTGGGTGTGATCGGCACGGGAGACGAAGGTCAAGTGCTGATCGGCGCCTGCAATCCCGATTACGTGCAAATCGTCGCGTTGGCAGACATTCGAAAGTCGGCCATCCGCCGCGCGTTCTATGGCGACTACAAGAGCAACGGCGACCCGGTACCGCCCCGGCCGGGCATCCTGGAGGTGTATAAGAAACAGCACGGCTGGAAGAGCATGGACGAGGCAAGGAAGAAAGAGATCAAAGTCTACGAGGATTACCACGAACTGCTCAAGGACGATCGAGTGGAAGCGGTTATCATCGCTCTTCCGCTACACCTGCACGCCAAAGCCGCCATCGAAGCCATGGAGGCGGGCAAACACGTGTTGACCGAAAAACTGATGGCTCATTCGGTCAAGCAATGCAAAGACATGACCAATGCGGCGGACGCGGACGCTTTCGATAAGGTTCTCGCCGTCGGTCACCAGCGGCACTACAACGTGTTGTACGAGAACGCCGTCCACCTGGTTCAGAACGTATTCCTGGGCGAACTGCATGCGATTCGAGCCCAATGGCACCGGAACAACCTGCCGGGCGGCGACAGTTGGTCGGTGCCCGTGCCCGGCGGTGAACCGGACTACAGACAGAAGAACTACGACAAGATTGCTGGGCAATTGAGATGGCTGGATTCAAGACTCAGGGAAGCGGAAGCCGTAGGAAGGGACGCCGATCGCATCCACAATCTGAAAATGGCCATCGAACAATGGAAAGCGATGGTCGCGGAAGCCGAACTGAAGGCAGCTGACTTCGGCTACAAGGGATTTGAGTTACGCGGAGACGAGAAGATCCGCGACGTGTCGGGGCTGGAGGAATTGGTGCGGTGGCGACTCTGGGATCGTACTGGTGGAGGGATTATGGCCGAGTTGGGCAGTCACCAATTGGACGCCGCCAGCATTTTCATCAGCGCCTTGAAGAACAAGGGCAAACCGCGACACAAATGGGAAATGGTTCATCCACTGACGGTGCACGCGGTGGGCGGTCGCCATGTCTTTCCGCACGATCGCGACATCGGCGACCATGTCTACTGCATGCTGGAGTTCCCGGCTCCGGGCTACGACCCCGTCGCTCCGGAAAACGAAGACGAGGGGCAGCGAAGGAAGATGGCAGCCAAGCGGTTCGGGTACTTCGACAACATCTCAGGTCAACCCATGGACGGGATTCCGGGCTTCGACAAAGACTACACCAAGCGGATTGTGTACACGTACTCGTCGATCAACGGCTGCGGGTTCGGTGGTTACGGCGAAGTGGTGATGGGCACGAAGCGGACCATGGTGATTGAGAAAGAACAGGAAACCATGCTTTTCAACAACCGCGACACGGCGTCCAAGCTATCCGTAGCAGACGACGACGGCGGCGCCGTGATCGACACGCAAGCAAGCGGGCCGGCAGTAGCCGTGGCGCAAGCAGCGACGGGGCCGGTCAGCCGCGGGTATAAAGAAGAGATCGAACATTGGGCCTACTGCGTCCGCAACCGCGATCCCGAAAACGTGCCTCGCTGCAATGGAAAAGTCGCCCTGGGCGACGCCGTTGTGGCCCTGACCACGACGCTGGCAGTCCGGCGTGCAAACCGGACAAAGCCGGGTGAGCAAGTGGCCGGTTTCGTCGAGTTCAAGGACGAGTGGTTTGATCCCAAGGACCCAGCCACGCCTGAGGACGAGCTAAAGATTTCGTTGAGTTCAACGTAGCGGCACTTCGCGCAGCGTTTATCTACTTGGGCGATTCCTCGGCCGGCGCTTCCGCGGGAGCGGGTTGCGCCGAGTCCAACCGGATGACCACTCGGTCACCCTTCTGTGGCTTCGATTTCATAAACTCCGCGATCGACGTGGCGATCGCTTGGTCGCGTTTTGTGATCAGGACTTTGGCTCGGCCAACGTAGGTGGCTTTGCGGAAGACATCTAGTATCGCCCCCTTACGCACACCATCGTCGGATCCGATCGAAACCTCCAGCAGCCCCTTGTCGTTTACGGCAGTGACAACGCCATCCACAAGGTTCAGTTCGTCAATATCCTTGTTGGCTGCATTCTTGACTTTCGCCAACTGCTCGGCCATTTGGGCATTGCGTTCTTTGAGGCCTTTCACGAGACCTTGAAGCTGATGCATCTGGTCAGTCAACAGGACCACCTGGTTGAACAGTTTGTCTCGGTCAGCCATCGTTTTGCGGATTTCGCCACGAAGCTCGCCCATCTCCTTTCTGTGAGCTACCAACTCGGTACTCATCCGTTCCGCGTGCGTTGCCAACGTGCGATTGTTTTCAATCGCCGCTTTCAACAGCTCCTGAAGTTCGGCAACGGACTTGGGCGTTTTGGCTTCCTCTTGTGCACGTGCAGTGGTCGTTAGTGCGAAAAGAACCAGCGAGATCGTCATGCAACGTCCCATGGCAATCCTACCTCCGTTCACGTCAGGGTTTCGTTCGGTTCCGGGGCGGGGGACCATCGGTCATCCACTCCCGCTGGATTTTTGTGTACTCCTGCAAATACAGCGTATTGCGTCTGTACAACTCCGAAGCCTGCCGTTTCAGCTCGGCGATTAGTGCATTCAGTTCCTTGACACGTTTGGCAACGGATTTGTGTTCAGCGTTGAACTTGTCTCGATCGCTGCGCAGCAGGAGGATTTCCTCACGATAGCCCTCTAATGACTTCGCCAGCCGCTCGTTACTCGCAGTCAGCGCGACATTCACTTCTTTGGCCTCTTCGATCAGCACGCGATACAAAGCAACATCGGCCTCGTTATCACCCGGCTGTGCCCATGCCGAGTGGGTTGACAATGCGAGGAAGGCGATCGACAGATTGAACCATCTCATCAGTCTTGGTCCCGATCGAAGGAGCGGGTCGGAAGTGGGGGACATCCAGCATAGCAGCCAAGCTTCATTCCAGCAAATGTTGTCTCGAAGCAGAGTTGAACAAGTGGGCAACGCGAATACACTTAATGCTGCGAATTCGGTGTACTTCTAGTCCACAGTGTTCACGGTGACCAGAACGCTCCCGTGTCCTTACGGCCAGCCAATCAATGAACCCAGCGCAAGTCATCGCACAGAAACGCGACGGGCACGCTCTGACGGTGGAGCAGATTGGCTCATTCGTTAAAGGGTACGCTGGCGGCGAAATCCCCGACTATCAGATGTCGGCTCTGGCCATGGCCATATATCTCCGCGGGATGGGAGCGACGGAAACGGCGGCGTTGACTGACGCGATGCTTCATTCCGGCACGGTCATCGACTGGCCAGCGGATTCGCTACCTCGTGTGGACAAACACTCAACCGGCGGTATCGGCGACAAAGTGTCGATTGTCTTGGCTCCGCTGCTGGCCTGCTGCAGAGTGCAGGTTCCGATGATCTCCGGCCGAGGGCTCGGTGCCACCGGTGGAACGCTGGACAAGCTGGAATCGATTCCCGGTTTCCGCACAGACCTGTCGATCGGCGAGATCCAGGAGATCACCAGACGGGTTGGCTGCGTCATTTCCGGGGCCACCGCGGAGATTGCGCCGGCGGACAAAAAGCTCTATGCCCTCCGCGACGTAACAGCCACAGTGGCATCGATTCCGTTGATCACGGCCAGCATCATGAGCAAGAAGCTGGCTGAGAATCTGGATGCCCTGGTACTGGATGTCAAATGTGGCAACGGCGCAGTCGTGGCGTCGCTGGAGGACGCTCGCGAACTGGCACATTCGCTGGTTCAGACCGGCGCCCGCATGGGCGTCAAAACCGTCGCGTTTCTGACCGATATGAATCAACCCTTGGGGAGGATGGTCGGCAACGCGGTAGAGATCGACGAAGCTGTCGACGTGCTGCAAGGTGGAGGCCCAGACGACTTGCGCGATCTGACGCTGACGCTGGCCGCAGAACTGCTCGTGCTGGCCGAGGTATCCAACACCGCGGATCAAGCGATCCATTTGCTACGCTCGAAAATCGACTCCGGCGCGGCGTTGGAGAGATTGCGCGAAATGGTCGCGGCGCAGGGAGGTGACCTCGATGCAAAACGCCCCCGAGCGTCTGACACTGATTGGTGCTCGCCGAAAGATGGCTACGTCATGCGAATCGACGCCGGAATACTGGGGCAAATTCTCATCCAACTTGGCGGCGGTCGGCGTGTCATGACCGACCATATCGACACCTCGGTCGGCCTGGAAATGCGAGTACGTCTGGGCGACAAGGTCGAAACCGGCCAATCGCTGGTGCGAGTGTTTGCACCTCCAGACGCCGTTCACGGCATCGAACCCACGCTTGCCCACGCCATTTCGATCGGCCAATCGCCACCTTCGCGAAATCCACTGATCATCGAGCGAGTTGAACCGTGAACGAAGACCAGGAGCTGAGCCTCATCGAAGCCGCGTGCCAGGTTCGGCGGCATGCACACGCGCCCCATTCGAGCCTTCAAGTTGGTGCCGCGCTGCAGACAAGCGGAGGCGTCTTCTTGGGCTGCAACGTGGAAAACGCGTCGTTTGGCCTGACCATGTGCGCCGAACGCGTCGCTGTGTTCAACGCCATCGCAGCAAGCGAGCGGGAATTCAAGTTGCTCGCGCTGGCTTCACCCGGAGCTCTGCCACCCTGCGGAGCGTGTCGCCAAGTGCTGGCTGAGTTTTGTGATGATCTGCCAATTCTGCTTGTCGACGTAGAGCAGGAGAACCGTGTGACGCGAACCAATCTGAGCCGCCTGCTGCCGGACCGTTTCAAATTCCCTGCTGGATAGCACAAGACAAGAACGAGGTCGATTACCTCCAACGTGCTCCGCCACCTGACGCAGCCAACGCAATCCGTAACGCGGTTCGCAGGGGGCTATCTTACGGCAAGATCAACGAATGACAGCACCAGGGGCTTGCCTTGGACCATTTCGATCTCGATAACATTCAGACCGTCCCGTATCCCGTCTTCCGGAACAACCCAAGCTCGCAACGTTTCTGGCGAACCGAGGCCGTCAGGATACGGGTTGGGGTAGGGTTCGGATACATCGGGAGCAGCTTCAAGCGTGGTTCCGTTGAGACGCACGACGAGCCGCCTGTCTCCGATACTCGCATTGGATTGGACTCGAAGTCGGCCACCGGTCTGCCAGCCGTCTGCAGGTGGAGCCATGTCGAGGGTGATCTTGACCGGTTGGCCAGGCCGCAATGCTCTGGATTCAGTGCGCATCAGCGACGGCCAACTGGGATTGCCGCAGCGAGTCGTAAAGTAGTGTTGCGGCTGCCGGGCAACCCAATCGGGATCGCGCAGTCGGGCCAGGGCATCGAAAGGCGGCTCGCATCTCGATTCCGCCTCTGCCAGCGAGCGATAGTAGACAAAGTTGAACGCGCTAACGCCACTACCCCCGCGAGCATAAGCCAAGTGGGCGGCGGTCGTGAATTGCTCGGCCGTCATCTTGCGATACACCTCGTTGGCCGAAATCCGCAGCCCGGTCGGCTTGGGGTAGCGGTGGTTGACGTAAGTCGTTTCGAGGTAAACGGCAGCCTCGGGCACGACACGACACACTTCGGCAAGGTCGCTTTGCTGTTCTGTCACGTAATGGCACGACAGGTTGATCATGTCCACGCCAGCGTCGACCCATTTTCGCAGATCAATGCCTAGATCCGGGTGACGCCTTAACCTGAACGGGACGCGAACGCACAACCAGCGACGCCGGCCCGGCTTGGCTGTTCGGTCGAGGGCCTGCCGCACGCGTGACACGAAATCTGTCATGATCTCGACGCGTTGTTCCGGCGTTGTCTCGCTCAGACGGAAGAACCGTGCGTGGCGCATGAAATCCAACTCGAAACCGTCTATGTCGTAGCTGTGGCACAGTTCGGCAATCAGCGCGAGTTTGTGTTCGCGCGCCGCAGGAATCGCCCAGTTGAAGACGCGCTTCACTCGGATTTGATACCGGAGCCGGTGGTCGCGCCGGAATGCGAGCTTATCCGAGTTGCTCTTGTACTCTGGCGGGTCATCTTCAATGCGATACTCGGGATGCTCCAAATAGAAACGGCTCTGCCAGCAGCCCTGCACACCTAGCTTGCCGCTGTCGGCGTTATCAGCCCGGCGGACTCGCTCCATGATCAGGTCCGCGTACTCGTTGCCGTGGTAATCGTTCAATCGAAGCGAGACAAACGGCACGATGCCCCGTTGTCGACAACGGTCGACAAAGACCTGTACCAGATCTCCACCGTCGAGCATGTACCGGCCGATCGAGTCGATGGGCACGCGTGCCTCTTCCTTCAGCCATCGGTAATGCTCGTCGGCAGGGCAGATCTCGCTTTTCCACCACGGCACCCATCCGCCACCGGGCTGCAGCATGTGCACGTCGGCGCAACCCGCCGTTTCGTCAACACTCGCTTCGAGCATCTCTGGCCGAAACGGCTCGCTACGCTTGTGGAAAGGACTCACGTTCGAGACGATGTTCGTCATGTCGTTACTGAAAAGAACGCGAAACGGAGCTTTCTCGGCACCCAAGGCGGTAGGCGACGTGCAAATGACAAACAGCACGGGAAGGGCGAGTCGTTTCATTGGGCGGATTCCTTTCGGTGACCGTCGAAGTTCTTCATTGTCGCACATGGAAATCGAAGAAGATACACATTGGGGGTGAAAGGCCCAACCGTTGCCAAAGCACGGCGTTGCCACTATGCAACCGATGCTCCCGGTCTCGGATGACCTGTAGTTCAGGGGGTTGCGTTATGGCGACAGCATGAGTACCAAGAACACACGAACGGAAACGAATCGCCGGACGACGGATGGAACGGCGGACTGCAGAATTTAGCATCGCAACGAGTCGGCACCGAGCGAATCGCGAAGAATGACGTCGAGGAGCCAAATGGACGGAATCCACCCGAAGGAACTGGCTCGTTGCCTGTTCAACGAAACCAACGACGCATTCTTCATCGTCGATCCCCAGAGCTTGCACATTTTGGATGTAAATCCCGCGGCCCAGCGGCTGACGGGTTGTCGAAAGAAAGCCCTGCTGGCAGCGAATTTGGACGAGTTCCTGGAGGGGGCCGACGCGGATTCGACACACAGCCTGCTACAGGCATGTCATTCGACCAGCTTCTTTCACTCAAGAGAGGGTTACACCCTGAAACGCAATGACGGGACCTCCCTCGCGGTGAATGTGAGCGTGAGCCGAATCCATGGTGAGACCGTCACGCTAGGCCTCGTTGTGGTTCGCGATGTCACCAAACGGACGCTGGCCCAAGAGTCCCTCCGCGAAACAAACGAACGCTTGCAGATGGCTCTCAATGACCTGAAACACTCGCAGGCGATGCTGGTCCAGCAGGAAAGGATGCGTGCGCTCGCTTACATGGCAAGCGGTGCCGCGCACGAACTGAACAATTTGCTTTCCCCTTGGTCGCCTACACCGTGTTGCTGCTTCGGCGGCCGGACGTGTCGCAGGAGGTACGCGAGCAGTTGACGTTGGTATCCACGGCAGCCCATGACACCGCAGAGGTTGTCAGCCGGCTACGAATGGTTCATAGCCCGGATCATGGGCAGACAGAGACACTCGATCTAGAGGAGCTGATTCGCCAGGTACCCGATTTGACGCGTCCGAAGTGGTACAACGAGGCTCTGCGAACTGGCCGCGAGGTCGTCTTCGACCTACAGTTGGTCGACGTGCCACCCGTCGAAGGCAATGCGTCGGAACTTCGGCAGGTCGTCATGAACCTCGTGTTCAACGCGGTGGAAGCGATGCCGGAGGGGGGACGTCTGACTCTCCGCCTTTGTACTCGCTCGAAGGACGTAGTGGTCGAAGTCACTGACACGGGAATGGGCATGACCGACGAGCAGCGGAAGAGGTGCTTCGATCCGTTTTTCACTACGAAAGAAGAAGGTTCCGGACTCGGGCTGAGCGTCTGCCACGGGACTATTCAGAAGCATGGCGGGCGGATGGAAATCGATAGCCAGCAGGGCAAGGGAACCATCGTCCGGATGATCTTGCCCAGTTCGGCCCTCGTTCCCGAGGACGCTGTGACAAAGGCAGAAGATTCCGATTCCATATCCGTTCCGTCCGACCTGCGGATCTTGTACATCGACGACGACGAGAGGGTGCGGGATTCGCTTGCTATGATGATCCGTTCGTGTGGCTGGGACGTGGACTTGGCCGAAGACGGCCCGACGGGCGTGGCCATGCTTCAGTCGGCGGCCTACGACGTTGTGATTACGGATCTCGGGATGCCGGGTATGGACGGGAAAGAAGTGACACGCATCGTCAAACAGATTCGACCGAATACACAGGTAATCGTCATCTCCGGGTGGGACGAAGCACAAGTTCGCGAAGACTTCTGTGGAGACATCAAGCCCGATTTCATCATCCCAAAGCCGGCGTCTTTGGATTATCTGGAAGACGCGTTGGGAAGGATCCAGGCTCGACAAGAACGCAATCAGGATCTTCACCATCCTCAGGCGAGGCGAGCGGGCGATCTTGTGTGAGTTAGGAGTCAGTTCAATCCAGCCCTCTCGATATGGCGAATCTGTCGGATTGTAAAATGTCAACATCGTTTCCAGACCCCGCCGGATACGACATCCTCGAAAAGATTGGCGAGGGAGGCATGGGGCAAGTCTTCCTGGCCCGCCAAGAGTCGCTGGATCGTCGGGTCGCGGTCAAATTCCTTCGACTTGAACCGGGATCGTCAGGTGACGAGCGTTTCGCTCGATTTCGGCGCGAAGCGAAGGTACTCAGCAACGTCAATCACCCGAACGTCGTCACCGTCTTTGACTCGGGCGTCAGCGAAGGCTGCCCATTTCTGGTGATGGAGTATTTCGAGGGATGCAGCCTACGGGGCCTTCTGGAAGTGGACAAACCATTGCCAATCGAACGAGCTTGTTCTATCCTGCGACCGTTGGCCATCGCTTTGACTCACCTTCACGAACGTGGGATTGTCCATCGCGACCTGAAACCCGAAAACGTGCTACTGGATGATCAGGAATGGGTGAAGATCTGCGATTTTGGGATTGCGTCCGAGTTGTGCGAAATCGGATCAGCCACGCACAGCGGGGAGATCATCGGCACGGTCGACTACATGGCACCGGAGCAGCGTTGTCGACTTGAAGTTGACGAACTGGCAGATCAGTTTTCATTCAGCGTTATCGCCTATGAGATGCTAACAGGCCGCAAGCCACTGGGAGCATTCAAGGCACCGTCGAAACACAACCCGATTCTGAATTCCGAAGTAGACTCGGTGATTCTTCGCGGCCTCCAGGAGAATGCGGAAGACCGATATCCGACGATTCGCGGACTATGGGAAGCGCTGGACCGTTCCCTGCATTCGATCGGAGTTCGTCGTGGGAGACGAATAGTTGGAGTCATTGCGGCGCTCGCAATCTTGCTCACCACCGTCGGCGTTCTCGTGGCCAACTTCGGTACAGACAGAAGTGACACCCATCTTCCGCAAAGAGAAGGCACGACTACCGAGTCTCCCAGATTCATCGAACCGAAGGCGGAACCCGAACAAGTGCGGGCCAAAGACGCGTCGGAACCAACGGAAGACGCCGAGGAGTTGAGGCACCTGACGGTCGAAGAACTGCGAGCCAAAGCAAAAGAGCGAGGGTATGTCGGCTACAGCCAACTGAGAAAAGTGGAACTGATTGAGTTGCTCGTCCAGGGGCCCCAACCCGTCAAAGTGCCACCCGGATGGACGACGGAAATCAAGGAAGATAGTATCGGTCGGCGATACCGCTCGTTTATTGCCCCAGACGGTCGACAATATCGCAAGCTGCCGGAGTGGGCGGTGGCTTCCAAGGACGCCCCAAAGACCGCCCCGACTTCACATCCATGAATAACGTTATGGGTGAGTCCTACGGCCCGGCTTATCATCGTGGCCCAACGGTTGTGTATCGCAGCCCACGTTGAAGTCACTCTTGCCGCACGGGTATAATTCCGCCGTCGCACTGTTTCCTGAAGGCTCACTTTTCGCCCTAAGCATTGGAGAAACAGCATTATGTTTACGGTCAATCACACGAGCGCAGCCCGCAGTTGGCCGCGGGTATTGATTTTGATGGTCTGGCTACCACTCTTGTCGCTTGGCTGCGGTGATCAGCCCACGGGCAGTCCAACGTCAACGAGAGGCGGCGGATCGCAATCAGGGCAAGCAACGTCCGCTGTATCTTCGTCGGCGTCCGGCGATTGGGCGATGTTTCGCGGGCCTAGCGGCATGGGAACGAGCGGTGCGACCGGGCTTCCCGTGACATGGAGCGATGACGAGAACATCGTCTGGAAAACCGCCCTCCCAGGCCCCGGCGCGTCGAGCCCCATTGTCTTCGGCGATCGCATCTACGTGACTTGCTACACGGGGTACTTTATTCCGGACCAACCGGGAGGCAGCCTGGACGATCTGAAACGGCATCTGATCGCCGTTCGCCTGGACAATGGCGATACTATCTGGGACGAGGCCGTTCCGGCGAAGCTGCCGGAAGAGAAGAGCATCCGCGATCACGGTTATGCTGCGAACACACCTGCCGCCGACGCGGACCGCGTGTACGTGTTCTTTGGAAAATCCGGCGTCTTCGCGTATGGCCACGACGGCGACCAACTCTGGCACGCCGATGTAGGCTCAGGAACAAGCGGTTGGGGGACGGCCGCCTCGCCCGTGCTGTACAAAGATCTTGTGTTCATTAACGCCAGTGTGGAAAGCGAGTCGCTGGTTGCCCTCGACCGGGAAACTGGCGACGAGAAGTGGCGAGCCGGAGGAATCCGAGAGGCCTGGAACACACCGATGATCGTCACGGCCGAATCCGGCCGCGAGGAACTGGTTGTGGCAACGAATGGAAAGGTGCTGGCCTTTGATCCCGATTCCGGAAAATCTTTGTGGTCCTGCGATACCGACATCACATGGTACATGGTCCCCACTGCGGTGGCGGCGGATGGGATCATCTACTATCTTGGCGGCCGCTCTGGCGTTGCCGGCTTGGCAGTTCGAGCCGGCGGCAGCGGCGACGTCACGGGTACGCATCGCCTGTGGACCAGCATGAATGGGTCAAATGTCACGTCCCCCGTGTATCTGGACGGCCATCTGTACTGGATGCACGAGCAACGCGGCATAGCCTACTGTGCAAAGGCCGACACCGGCGACGTCGTTTACGAAGAGCGACTGGACCGAGCCGGCCAAGTTTATGCTTCGCCCATCTTGGCGGAAGGCCGAATCTACTACGTCACCCGCAATAGGAAGACGTTCGTACTGGCGGCCAAGCCTCAGTTCGAGCAACTCGCCATGAACGAACTCGGCGACCGCAGCCTCTTCAACGGCAGCCCCGCCGTGGCCGGCAAGCACATTCTCCTGCGCTCAGACAAGTACCTGTACAGCCTGGGAGAGTAGGCCGTCAGGGACGGAACGCGACCATACGCCATGGCTGTGAACGGCCGGACGGTTGGCAGCATCAATTCGCGGCGACGATTTCAAAGGGAATTGCGGGCAACATGCCAAGTGGTGTGGGGCGGCCGCGTGGCTGTGGTTTGGCTTTCGAGGGGCCTTCGGTTCGGATCGCGAAGGCGTTCACGATCAGGTTTCCTTTCAGGCCGGGCTTTGCTTTCTCTGGATCGCATTTCAGGACGATTTCCGTGCCTTGGCGGTCCGAGGTCTCTTTCTCGATCGTGATGCCCTCGGGCGGTTCGTCTAGTTCCAGGTGGACCTTGTCGAAGGTTCGGCCGATCGGCACTCTCATTCGAACGGCAGCCGTCCCGCCCACGGGTATCTGGATCGGAAGCTCGTCGAGGATCTTTACCGCCGTGTTCGTCCCCGCGCCTGCCGATACGATCGCGCTCAATTCGTTGACGGGCACCAAGTGCCAATAGATGAATGCCTGCATCATGTTCTCTGCGGGAACGACGGGTCGTACGATCTGCTGTCCGTCGATCATCGCGCGACCTTCGAGCGCCAGCGTGACTACCCTCTTCTTTGTCATCGGCGGTGCGGAGAGCGTTAGCCGGACCTGGTCCTGGCCGTCCGGCACCTGGGCGCCTTGCAGCTTGAAGCCTCGTGGGGAATCTTTCAACACCAAGTCGATATCTCCATTGAAGCCGTCTCGCCGCAGCGCGTGGACGGCCAACGCTACCGTCCCGCCGCCGCGGATGTTGATGCTGGAGGGCACGATCCTGAGGTCGAAATCGTGCCGCGGAGGACTGATCCGCAGCCGGTATGCGTATTCCGTGCCACCGTGCTGCTGGATGTCGCCCAAGTGAACGAAGTACGCCCCGTCAGCTGGCAACTCGAACCGGAGCATGGAATCGGCGTGGTGCGTGACCAGCCCCGCCCCACGGTCCTCGTGTTCATCGTTAAATGCGAGTTGCTTGCCGTTCGCGGCCGTCAGCCGGAGCACCGAATCCAGTGGCGACCCCAGCCGTCGGGCATGGACTTCGGCAAAGATTGTCTGTCCGGCGCGGCCGTCGAAACGGAACACGTCCCAGTCGCCGGGGGCGTCGATTCGTCCGTTGACGATGATTGGCAGCGCGACCTGCTGAGGACTCTCTCGCGCATTGTTCGGTTCCTTTTCAAGGCATTCGGGAAGCCTGTCCACTGCGAACGGTACGCGGTTGGAGACGGACTCGGTGCTGGATACCGATTTGGCGTCTGTCGAAAGCTCCAAGTCGATCATCAAGTCGAGCTTTCGTTCGGAGAGCGCGTCGTGCTTCTTGCGGACGAAAATGGGATAGGTGCCGGGCGCGGGAACATCCATGATCCGCCGATTCTCCGGCAGGTGCCAACCCCGCATCTCGACCTTCGTCGGCGAGCCTGCCTTGCCGCCCAGCGGAAAGATCCCGCTGACAAACGGCAATTCGCCCGCGGCCAGGCGATAAACGAAGTCCTCGCGGCCGCGGAAGATGTTATCGTAGACCGCGATTGTGTACTCGCCATCTTCGGGCACTTCAAAGGCCAGGACCGGATCGGGGTGGAAGCGGAAGTCATCGGCGAACTTCAACTCGTTTCCCTTCGAGTCGAACAGCGCCAGTACTGCCTGGAACCAGCCGGGTACCGCATCGGGCAGGTACGGGATCAACTCCCGTGCACTGAGGGCGAAGACCAATCGCTGGCCCTTCTTGGCCTTGAAGCGGAACCGGTCGATGTCGCCAGGCATGATTTGCCCGTTAATCACCGAGGGCAAGGCGATGTCCATCACCTCTTCGATCGAGGTGGCCGAGCGTTTCTCGGCCTCGCGGAATTCGGGCAGTTGGCCTACGTGGAAGACCAACGGGTTCG
>CAZUAH010000281.1:0-17665 GCA_964617665.1 uncultured Pirellulaceae bacterium | reverse complement strand
CGAGACCCTTGACCGGGCTGTATCGAAAACGCGTGTAGAGCTCGTTTTCGCTGTCGTCGACCACGTGTCGTCGCATGGCGGCGCTGATCGGCCAGCCGGTCGGAGTCTCCGCAGGTGATTCGGCCGGCGATGATTTTGCACGACCGGCGTCCTGCGCAAACGACGATAGTGAAGCCCCAGCGACGACGGCCACGGCGCTGATCCATCCGAGAAGAGCTTTGCTGAGCATGTTTTTGTTCCTCAGTGCGGTAAACACGTTTTCCATATCATTTCACAATCAGACACTTCATCTGTTTCTGGTCGCGAATTATGAGCTTACCTCGTGAAAGGGCCAGAAGTGCCCAACACCTTGAATGGATGAGCATTCGAGCCTCTGACAGAACGGTGAAGCGCTCGGGCGTCGCGTCCAAAAGGTAGAGCTTGCCGTCCTTGCCGTCGATGGCGATGATCATGCCGTCGACTAACAACATGCCGCCCTTGTCGAACTGCGCGTTCTTTCTGGTCGTCCATTTCAGCTCGCCTTCGATCGACAAGCAGGTCATACCGTCCTGGCGGCCTTTCCCTGTGCACTGGGTGTAGGAGGTCCATCGTACGAGGTTTGAGATGCCCTTATGACACCTCGGCCGATCTCTCGCGGTTTCTTGGCTGCTCAACGGCCACCCCAGACTATCACTGTACCAGCCCGCGTGTGACTTTGCCGAGTCCTCCGCTCCACGAAAAGCCTCTGGAACGACCGAAAGTCACCTCAATCTCCCCGTCCGTTTCGGCGCGATCCGGTGGACTTCGCCGCAAACGACCGCGCGAACGGAAGAAAGGTGGCGGGAGTCCGGTTGGGGCCGACAAGGTCAGAATCTTGCGGGTGTAGGTCTTCTCGTTTAGGATGCAGCGGTCGCGCATACATCGGTTCACGGTCTCGTGGTCTGACTACGCAGTCAGTTGAGTCGAGTTCTTAGATTTTGGGCTGGCCCTGCGTTCGATACAAGAACCGAATTCGGATGATACTGTCAGTACTCCCCAGAGCACGACAAGGTCGTGGCGATCATATGGTCAATGTAGAAAAACAACCCGATCGTTGACTTCGAGGCGGCCGAACGGAGGCCGAATACGTTGCTGCAGGACTGGCGAGAGTGCCTCGTTCTCGGTTTTCGGACTGGAGAGACAATGAATTGACGACGCACCGAGTCGTTCACGAAACGGCGGTCTTCAGGCAGCGTGCTGCCACAGAATCTGAATTGACGGTTGAAGCAGACACGTCCCGTACAAGGCAATAAGGAGACTACCGATGCTGAGCATACACGACACCGTGACTAGAGGCGGTTTCAAAACCGGGAGGGCGAGGCTCCTGCCGAGCCGAACACACGGGAAAACACGGCTCAGCAGGAGCTTCGCCCTCCCGAAATTCGGTTTTGAAATTCCGTCTAACCCTATTCGTTTGGCCATTTGCATGTCGGGACTTCTGACGCTCGGGGTGTGCATGCCTTGCCAGGCGACTGCGGCGTCTATCTCTAACAACGTCGTCACCGTCGAGGCCGACGAGACGCGAGGGTCGCTGACGGTGGCGGATCGAGTAAGCGGTCGCGTCTGGGGCCCTGATCCCTGGATGCGATCGGCCGGGTCGGTGATCTACAAGAAAGGAGATCAGTATGGTTGGTGGAATCTGTCATCGGCGTCGGATATCGAAATCACGAACGACGACAAACGGAGCCTGTCAATTCGATTTCATAATCGAGACGGCCATGGAGGTATGCCGGAATGGACTGTTGTAACAAGCGTGTCGATTGAGGCGGACTCTGCGACAATTCGTCTGCGCGTCCCTGAGGTGAAGCTGCCCGAAGGTTACTGGGGAGCAACGCTCGAATATCCGCAACGGCCGTTTGCGCTGGTGACCGACGTGGATCGTGGAGCTGCGGTGATTCCGTATTGGCAAGGCGTCACGATTCCCTCGTACATCTTTCCCATGAACGGCGGTCGTTTCTGTATGTGGGACGACGCCGTCCACTCGTCCCGCGCAACCGGCGAGCTGCGGTATTACGACTGGGATGGCCTGACCATGCCCTGGTTCGGCACCCATGACGGCCGATCGGCCGCGATGGCGATCGTTCCCTACGACGGGTCGGTACGAATGCGTTGGTTCGCCAACTACAACAACGCCGATGTGATCGCGCGAAACCACTTCCGCCGATCGGATTACGCGCGGATCGTGTCACTGGTGCCGGTTTGGGAGCTGAGCAAGATCTCGCCGGAGACGACCGTCTCGTATCAGATTCTGCCCGGCGGTAACCACGTCACGATGGCCAAGCACTACCGCGAGATTGCGAAGAAGAATGGACTCTGGGTCTCGCTCGAAGAGAAGGCGAAAGCGAACGCCAATGTGAACAAACTCAAAGGAGCCCTCTACATCGGCATCTACGGCGGATATCCCCACTACGTCAATCTGCCTGGCATGGCGTTCACCTTTGACGAATTGGATACGATGGTGCAAGACATGCACGACAAACTTGGGCTCCAGCACGCTTTCGTGCACGCTTGGGGTACGTTCGCCAACTACGCACCGGTCATGTGGCCGATTAGCGAAGAACTGGGCGGCCAGGAGAAGCTCAAGCGAGTAGTGGATCGGGTCAAGGGGTACGGTTGGCTCTATTCGTCGTACCACTCGTTCGTCTCGCTACTGGATCACGACCCGAACTTCAATATCGACCTGGCTCCCAAGGATGACCAAGGGCGTCCTATTCTCCGTCACCGCTGGAAAGCCATCGACGAGGACCGTTGGGCGGAACTGGCCAAGGCTTGTCTTCCGAAGGAAATGGCGGTCCTCGGTCAGAACGCCGACGTCACCGATATCGCATTCACCGGCAAGGTGGGTGAAGGCGGACGCAAACTGGCCGACTATCTGGCGTCGACCGGCTTGGTACTAGGAACCGAGCGAGGCAACGAGTGGGCCGTTCCTCAATACCACATGTTCGAAGGCCTGGTTGCCCCATACCGGATCCGGGCAAACGGGCTTGCCGAGTACTCACACGGGGCGCCCCTGTTCAACCTGGTCTACCACGACGCGGTGACGAACTTCGGCAAGATCCAAGACCCCAACCACTTGGTCAATAGCCACACGGGCGACTACTATGTCAAGTCGCTTCGTGCGATGCTACACGGGGACGGCCCTATGCTGTTTATCGCCCCTTACGAGTACGATGGAGCGCGACCGTACATCAAGTTTGCCGCCAAGACACTGGGACCGCTGCACAAGCAGACGGCGTTCGAGGAACTTGTCGACCACGATTACTTGAGCCCCGATTTCCTCGTGCAGACATCCCGTTTTGGCGACGGAACACGCGTCACCGTGAACATGGGCCCAACCCCGTTCCAACAAGATGACATCGTAATGCCGCCTTACGGATTCCGTATTGTACAATCGGACGGTGAGGTGACCGCGGGGCGTTTCCGGCATCAGGCAGTTGTGGACGGAGAGGAAATCGATTTTTGACAAGAGACCGTTGACGACCTTCAAGCAACAAAGCGATACGTGGACCGCGAGCTGTTCGAGAATCATCTCATGGGATACACAGGTTCTGGTGCAAATCTCCCAACGAATTCAGGGCGACAACGAATTGGGGAAACGTGGCGAAAGGAACAAGAAAATGATCGATGTGAAGAAGGGAATGCTCATACTGCTATCCGCTGCAATACTGTTTTTTCCAGTCATTGGTACTGCCGAGCCCAGGCAGGTGCAGTCGCTCGATGGGACGTGGCAGATTGCCTTTGATCCGAACGACAAAGGAAGAGAGAACCAGTGGACGCGCGGAAAGAACTTCCCGCGGGAGCAGCAGAGGGATATCGCCGTGCCCAGTTGCTGGGAGCTGATCGAGAAAGACTACGAAGGTGTCGCTTTCTACCGTCGCATGTTCAAGGTCCCGGCACGCTGGGAAGGAAAGCTCATCCGTCTGCAGTTCGATGCGGTGAACTTCCGGTCCGAAGTCTGGATCAACGATCAGGTCGTGGGCGGTCACGAGGGCGGTTTCACGCCGTTCGAGTTTCGGGTCGACCATCTGCTGAAGTTTGATGAGGAAAACACACTGATCCTGCGCGTGGTCGGCCCGATTCTGCTGCAAAATAAGCAGGTGGACGGAATGGGGCCAATGGAGACTCCGCAATGGCGCGGCGCGATTGCCGGCGGCATCTGGCAGCCGGTCCGTCTGATCGCTACCGACGATATCTACGTCGAAGATGTGTTCATTGAACCGAAGATCTCCGACAACACTGCAACATTTCACCTGGAACTGGCGCATGCGAGAGATGAAAGTACCTCCGCCCAGGTCGAAATCGCGATCCGATCCGCCCGCCAGCCTGATCAAGTCGTCGCGACTACTACTAAGACACTGGACGTCAAACCGGGATCGAACAAGCATAGCTGGACGTTACACATCCCCGACGCAGAGTACTGGTCGCCGGACAATCCTCACCTTTACCGTGCTGATGTGAGCGTGAGTTATGACGCCACGGTTTCCGATCGGTGGACCGCCCGATTCGGGATGCGCGAATTCACCATTCGCGACAAGAAGTTCTACCTGAACGGCAAACCCATGTATCTGAAAGCCACATTCTTCGAAGGACTCTATCCGACCAAGCTGGCTTACCCCGACAGCCGCGAAATGGTAATCCGTGAGATTCAGCTAGCCAAGGGCGCGGGATTCAATATGATCCGACCGTGGCGCAAACCACCACCACTGATGTGGCTTGATCTGGCCGACGAATTGGGTGTGCTGACCGTAGGCTCCTTGGCAATTGAATGCATGGATTTCCCGGTGGAATCGGAGCGTCTGCCGGGATGGGTCGAGAATGAGGTGCGCGAAAGCATCCTGCGCGACCGAAACCGCGCCTGTGTGGTGCAATGGGAATTGTTCAACGAACTGAAACGTCCGGTTCTCAAACAGATGCTGCACCCCATGTCGGTACTCGCCCGCAAGCTCGATCCGACTCGCCTGATCCTGGACGAGTCGGGCGGGTGGGCGCAAGGCGCGAACATGTTTTTGCCCTACGAATCGGAACCCACCAAGTTCAACGACATTCACGACTATCCCGGACAGCAGATCAACGACGAGGTCTACCAGAAGCTGATACTGACCGGCAGCAAGACGCATGAAGAGATGCGGCAAATGGGGCTGCGAGGCAGATTGCCGGGCAGAAACGTGGTTCCGGGACTGATGACCTTCTTTTCCGAATTGGGTTACGGCAGCCTGCCCGACCTGGTGGACAACAACAAGCGGTTTGCTGATACCGGCAATCCAATCGCACCACCCGCGGTCTACCATCGCCGCTTGGCCGATCAACACAAACAGGCATTGAAAGAAAGCGGATTCGACAAGATCTATCCCGATCTCCAGAAGTTTTGCCTCGGCCAACAGCACATCCACGGCACTGCGAACAAGCGCATGATCGAAGCCGTGCGCTGTAACCCCGAGGTCAAGGGCTATTGTATTCACGCCTTGACTGCCGGCGACTGGATCATCGGCGCGGGGCTACTCGACCTCTTCCGCAATCCGAAAACTTACGCGTACGATGGTACCAAAGCCGCTAATCAGCCACGCATCATTTCGATCCGCGTTCGTCCCCGCAACGTTTATTCCGACCGCGGAGCGAAGATTACGACCACTGGCGTGAATGAGATGGACGCAATCAGAGGGAGCCTGAAGATAGTGGTAGCTGCCGCTGACGGTGGAATCGTCTTCACGAAGACCATTAAAGCCAATATGGAATCGGGCATCGGGGAGCTTTTGAGTGGCGATCTTGATACCAAGAAGCTCCAGGGCACGTATACCGTAACCGCGGCGATCACTGCAGATGACGGATCGCCGGTCGTGTGCAACGAGTACACTTTCGACGTCTTCACGGCCGAGCAACTGGTTGTGCCGGAGAAGCACATCGCGGTACTCGACCCCAGCAATTCGCTGAAACCGTTCTTGCGACGCACCGGCATCGCCTTTGTGGAATTCGACCCGTCGACCGACCGTTCCATTCCCGCGTTTGTTTCCCGCACCGTGGCGAACTCGCCGCAGCAGAGAAAGCTGTTTGGCGAACTCGCCGAATTCATCAAGGCCGGGGGCACGGCGGTTTACCTGCAAGGCGGCGGACCACGGGTTCCGTGGGGCAAAGCGGGGAAATCATCGCCGCTGCTTCCCATCAACGCACTCACGAAACGGGCCATGGGCCATTGGATGTGCATTCCGCGGCTGGTCAGTGACCATCCAGTATTCGACGGCCTGCCAGTGAATTGCATGATGGGCCCGATCTACGAAAACGTATGGGCCCAGAGTACGCTGCAGAATGTGGGCGGAGAGACAATTGCCGCTGCCATCGGCTTTGACTGGTTTCCAGATTACGACTTGAGCAAACGCCACTACTATGGACCGGGCGACGTGTGGTGGGGTGCCGACGTGGCTGCGGCTCCATTCGGCAAAGGGCGCTGTATCGTCTCGCAACTTCGCCTGGTCGAAAACCTCGGCAAAGACCCGATCGCAGACAAGATCCTGTTCAACCTGATTGAGTGGACGACGACCTCGGGAGGGAATGATGAATAGGTGGATGCTTTTACTCTGCACCGGCTTTCGGATCCAGAGCCAGCGTCGCTTTTGGCGGCGCCAGCTACCTTAAAGGCGGCAAGTTGCGACTACCCAGTGCCTCGAAGAGCGGTCTGACAATGGCGGCGTGGATCAAACTTGACAAAGCCGCGTTGGCAGGCGTCCGGATGATCGTCTGCCGGTGGGCCAACACGGTCGAAAACGACCACTTCCGTCTCTCCCTAACTGACGGCAGGTTAGGTATCGGAGTTGCCGACGGTGCAAGAGCTGAACACGGTGTAGCGGGCAAGACAGTCCTGGAAACCGACCGTTGGTACTTCGTAGCCGCAACGTGGGACGCGGTCAGCCGGCAATATCGGCTTTTCGTCAACGGTCGCCCGGTACCAACTGTTGGCTATCAGACCGGCAAAGGCATCAACGACTCGTCCAACGCAACGCTAAAGATCGGCGCCGAAGCCGTTCCCGGCCACGAGCGCCATTATTTCGGCCTGATCGATGAGGTCATGTTGTTCGACGCTGCTCTGGACGACGAATACATCCGGCGCCTTCAACGAGGCGATCGCTAGTTGGACAACACCAAATTGGCGGCCGCCGGCATCCTGCGTCCCAGAATCGTTCCCTCTGTCCTCTGCGCTCCGCCAATCACACGGCTCGATCCCGCGCGCCTTGTTGCCCGCTTTCCGTTATTGCTTGTCGCTGCTCGCACCCTCGACAGTCCACAGGCAGAGCGCCATGGGCTCCAGTTCTGCAGACAGCTTGAACTCGACACACCCGTCCATTTTCCGCTCGGCCACCATGTCCAAACCGCCAGACGCGTCAGGTGCGGCGAAGCAGTTGCTGTGCGTCGAGTCGATGAGGTAACGACGAACGACAAGTCCTTTGGATCGCAACGATTCGGGCACATTAGCGATTGAAACTTCCACATTCGCCTCCTTGCCGCCTTGAGGGTCCAGGTTCCACAACTGGATCGTCATCCCTGTGTGGTCTAGCGTCGCCAATGCGCCGAGCCCATTGCCGTTCCGATCGAGTCCCGAGGATCGCGACGCAACCTCTTTGCTTCTGTGCATGCGCAGCATCTTCACGGCAGCTCCAAACGGCGTCATGCGTAACTTGGTGTCAAACTGCACCATGGCGATCTGCGGTTCGGAATGGAACTGGACCCATGGAAAAAGGCGCAGGTCAGGCGAGTGTCGAGCCTGAAATTGGTACGCCGTCATACCAGCCGCGTGCCAGAGGTTCTTGGTCCGATCGGTTCTCCACTTCCAAGCATAGCCAATCTCGGTAACGAAGATTGGGATGTCGGTCGGCAGTGACGCGTTTGCCAGCGCACGGTCGATCTCTTCTTCCCACTTGGCGATCTCGATTGGTCTCCGGATCCAGTAATGATGAAAGGAAAGGAAGTCCAATTTCTTGTCGGGACTTTCGTCGCGGGCGAAGTCTTTGATCAGATGCACGGCCTCGTCGGTGCGAAATCCCGAACTACCGCCAACAAGCAGCGGCAAATCGGGCTGGAGTTCGGCATTCAGCTCGTTGATGGCCTCGTACGCTCGCCGATAGAAATCATAGTACCGCTCGATCTTCCCCAAGTTGCTCTGGTTCTTGGCAGTTGGTTCATTTAGCACTTCGATGTAGCGGAGGTTCGGACACCGCTGCTTGTAGTGGCGGACGGCGGCCTTGAATACTTCCTTCCACTTCTCGAATGTGACTATGCCGGTGAGCACTTCCTGCTCGTACCGGCGGATATTCATCAACACCGTCTCGCTGTGCGCGCTGACCGAGTCCACGTAGTCATAGTAGCGCAATCCCGTGGTATGTCCGGGAACACCATACCGCTTCTTGTTCGGATCGCCTTCGTAGTAGTCCTTGTTGATCTCGTAGTTGAAGCGGTAGGTGTCGGTTCGGTAGTCCCACATTTGGTCGAGCATGAGCCAACAACGGGTGATTTTGGGGCGTCCATACTCTTGCTCAATGCGCCCACACAATTCGACCGGAGGCGGCGCACGACGTGACACGTTCACATGGCCCCAGAGATTCAGCGGCCCTTCTACCGTACGGCTGCAATCGACTGAGACGGTCACCGAACCGTCGGCGGCAAACGCCGAAACGCCCGCGATCAGCAGAAACAGGGCCAACCACCATACACTCTTGGGGAATCCAAGCTCTCGCATCATAACTCCTGGATTAGCTCAGGCGCACATTGGTCGCGCTACGAATGAAAGCGGGTGAGGCAGGATAGCAGGCGCTAGTCTCCCGATTTCTTGGCCTTCTTCTTCGACCCGCCGCGTTTGGTGCCCTTTTCATAAGGAGCGTTAGGAACGTTTTCCTTCGGCAGCCACTCTGACAGCTTCTGTTTGATCGCCTGGTGCTCCGCTTGGCCAGCAAGATTTGTGTATTCCATTGGATCGGTTTTGTGATCGTACAGCTCTTCCGATCCGTCAGCATAGCGAATGTAGCGCCACCGGTCGGTGCGGATCGCGTGATTCAGTCGGCCGTGTGTGGTAATCGCCGGTCGTTCCCAGTCGGTGGCCGGGTCGGCCATCAGCGGTACGAGGCTTTGCCCCGAAAGCCCATCGCGCTCGGGAAGTCCACACAAAGCAACTAACGTCGGATAGATATCCAGCAGGCTAACAGGCTTGTCGATCCGAGTGCCAGCAGTTGTGCCCTTGGGCAGCCCCGGTGCGCCTTGCGGTGCCTGGAAGATCAGCGGCGTACGTGTGGCTTCCTCCCACAAGGCAAACTTCCGCCAGTGCTTCTTCTCGCCCAAGTGCCAGCCGTGGTCCGTCCACAACACGACGACGGTGTTGTCGGCATGAGGGCTGGCGTCCAGCGCGTCGAGCAGTCTTCCCACCTGACCATCGGTGTAGCTGATCGATGCCAGGTATCCCTGCACCGCCGCGTGCCACTGGTCGTTTTTCAGCACAGCCGCGTGATCTCGCGATGGACTGGCCATCTTCACCCCCGCCGTTGGGATGTCGTCCAAGTCGTCGTCGCGATGCGCGGGAAGTTGGATTTCGTCAACGGGAAACTGGTCGAAGTACTTGCGCGGCGCATACCACGGCAGATGCGGGCGGAAGATTCCGCAGGCCAAGAACAGCGGCTTGTCATGCTGGTCCTTGAGCTGCTCGATGACCCAGTCGACAACCTGTGTGTCGCCCATTTTGGAATCATCCGCATCGACCGGCCCCCAATCGAAATGGGACATGTTCAGCCCGCTGACAGACTTGACTTTCGGCATCGGATCCCCAGGACGGTTCTTGCTCTGGCTGGGCCAGTATTCGTCCCACGATTCGGGGTCCGGATAACGGCCGTGGTAGATCTTTCCGGATCCAATCGCGCGGTAGCCGTGCTGCATGAAGTGCTGCGACAGCGTGACCTTGTCCTTCAGCACTGGTTTCCACGGCTGGGGATTGACGTAAACGCCGGACCGGTACGGAGCGATGCCTGTCATCAAAGCCGCCCGCGATGGGTTGCACGCCGGGGCGGCGCAATGGGCGTTGGCAAACAACACGCCGCGTTCCGCCAGCCGGTCGATGTTGGGCGTCAGCGATTGTGGGTGTCCGCCCAGCTTGCCAATCCAGTCGTTCAAGTCATCAATGGCGATAAACAGCACATTTGGCTTTTCCAGCTCCGCCCCACCAGCTGAAGCAATCGCGAAGAGCACCAAACAGATGCCTGTCAAGAAACGTCGAATTCTCATTGCATGTCTCCTGTAGCAGTGTCAGTTAGTGGCTATTTCACCACGCACACGCAACGAATCAAGGGGGCATTGCCGGTCCACACCATGACACAAAGGCGAATCGCGCCCTTACCTTTGTGCCAACCCGTGGCGAACGTCGCGGGATTCTGCTCAACTGAAGGTATCGAGTAGTACGGGATGTGCCTTGCATCCGTTGGAGCTGTGCCCAAGAGCCCTGTGCCCACTGATTCGTACCCTTTCGCGGCAAACATCATGCGTCATTCACTCCTCATCGCCAGTTTGGTGATACTGCCGATGGCTTCGGCGATCGGCGAAGAGCAGAACCTTCGGCGCTGGGCGTTGGTGGCGACTGAGGAAGTCTCTGAGAGCGGCTTGGTAGACCTGTTGACGGTCGAACTCTCGCAGAACGATTCGCTTCAACTCGTCGAACGTGAGAGGCTTCAGGAGGCGATGCGGGAGCTGCAACTGGCGACTCTGGTCAAGGCAGACCAAGTCGAACAGCGGCTGCGGCTTGGCAAGACGTTGCGAGCCGATGCCCTGATGGTGTTGTCTATCGAACGTCGTGATGGCCGACGGCTGCTGCGAGTTGTTGTCTGCGACTCTAGGCTAGGTGTCCGTTTGTGGCATGGGAGCTTTGCGTACAACGACGAATCGGATGTTACGCAACTCGTTGAGCACTGCGCTACGACAATCGGTGAAGTCCGACAACGTTTTGCGGGCGGCATCCGGCACATCATCGCAGTGCCGCCGTTCTTGTGCGATAGCTTTGCTCAGAGGTTTGACTACTTGCAGGCTCGATACAGCGACCGGCTGGGCAGTTCGCTGATGGCAAACGCGGGTGTCGCGGTTGTCGAGATTGAAGAAGCACGAGCCGTCTTGCGCGAGTTGCAGGACACCCTATCCGGCGGCCTCGAACGACCGATCGCCACAATCGTGGAAGGCAGATACCACGTCGATGACAAGCAGCGAATCAACCTGCAAATCGACCTTGTTCACGACGAAAAGCGACAAGAGCAGATCAAGAAGACGTTCAACCTGGGGTCGGTCGGTCACTGGCTCTCCAAAAACTTGTCGAACCGGGTACTTGCTGCCAGCGCGACCAACGCGCCGGCGTTGAGCCGGAAAACGCAGAAAGAGATACTTGGCAGGCACGCGCAACGATTCGCCGAACTCGGTGATTGGGAGCGATCGACGTCGCTTCGTGAAGCAACGTTGGTGCTCGCTCCAAACGATGCGCTCGAGCGGGCGCTATTGATCAGCGAGTACCAATACCGATTCACACCGGAAGTGGACGAGAACTGGCATCCGGCCCGGTTTGCGAAACTGCTTCCACCCGAGCGGCGCGAACGTGCGCTCGGGCTCGCGGCGCATGATTATTGCATCGGTCTGGAGCATCTGGCCTATCTGATTCGCAACCGGCTCATCAAACGAACCGATGCGATCGGGCTCTTCTATACGCACATCTGGTACAAGCGGAGCGCGGTCGGAGCGGCGTTGCCCAGGGATCCGCTCAAGTTCAACGCACTGCAGCCGGCGTGTGTCGCCCAGCGGCGATTCGTCCGAGATGTTGCTCCGATCGCCAACCAGCTACCCGCCGGTCGGATCTTGCCCGAACGCTTCAGTAGCCCGTTCTACGGTGCTCGCTACGTGCTTACAGCTCACGTTGCCAGCGACGTTGCGTTCAATGGTTATAGCGCCGAGTCGCTGGCCAGCCTACGAGACTTACTCATGCGAGTTCTTCCCGAAGACGAGAAGACTTCGCACAGCATTCTTGGTCTTTTCACATTTACGCTCGCCCCAAAGGCAGGCGACGACAACTTCGATGCGTGGCGGGCGCTGTTGACAGACCTCAGTAATTCCGAGCGAGAGGTTACTCGACTGTACGGACGATTCGGGCTGGCCATGGACGCCAGGAGGCGAAGCGGGTCGTACTCCGGCTTGGAGCCAATACTCGATGAAGTGAAGCGGCTGGGGCGTACCGACGAACCGATCTTTGATGTGATCGAACTGAAGTTGGGGCTTGCCAAGGGGCAGCCCGTCAGGCCAAGTGGTCGATACGGAGAGTCGCCGCGAGGCCAGTTCGGTCCACTGGGGCGGATGCAGTTGGAACCGATCCGGCTTGTTGTCGAAGGCGACGAGAATGCCACCCGACCGCCGCTCATCAAAGGCATGCTTCACTGTGGCAAGCTGGACGCGTATTGGACCAAGGACCGCTTCTTCGTCATGCACGAACCAGGTGTCCTGCGCGAACTGAAATTGACCGACAAGATGGCCGACCACATCCTGTTCTGGGGTATGGCCTGGGACGGCGAGTGCTTTTGGCTACATGCGCACGGTCAGGGCATCGTCGCCGTTCGCCCAGACGGGACGCGAATGGCAACTTTCAAGCACAATGGAGATGTGCCTGGTTATTGGAAAGGGCTCAGGCTGCTCGGCCTGTCACCACGACGCGCTATGATTGTCGGGAGCTTTGGCGAGACGAATCGCGCATGGTGCGGCATTCTGGAGGTTGACGACAAAGGCAAACAGTCCGCCAGTGTCTTCTTCGAGGCAAAGCATGTTGCCGAAGGCCGGTCTCCAGAGGAAGCCCGCGCGGATTTGCCCACGGTCTTTCAGCCGGATGATCTGCAGTACGTTCAGCACGCGAGTGGTAAGGACTACGTCTTGGTTGGCCGCCGCGGACTGTCCTATCTGCAGATCGATATGGAAACGCTCAAGGTGACCGTGCCGGAGAAGGTGATCGGCGCGAAAGGAGTATCAACGCGAGCGGACTTGGGCTTCTATGGGCGGACGTTCCTTCGCGATGGTCGTCCCGTGCGGGCGCTTTCTGGTCTCGCCACATCACCCAACTCGAAGCGTGTACTTTTCCACAATGGATGGATCTACCGCCCCGGTTACGTCTGGATGCGCGAGAATGTCGAAACAGGCAAACGCGAGCGTCTGCAGGCTCGCAATTTGCCTCACCAATACTGGCACCTGCAAGTCGGCTCGTCAGCTCACTATGGATTGGTCACCTTCGACCGCTACAACCGAGATTTGCCGCTCGCGCGCGTCACCATCCTGGATGAGCCCTCCGGTCGTGATGCATTGGAGAAGGCTGTCCCGTAGAGGTCGGTTTCGATACGTGCCAACTTGTGTCTCGCAACGTTCTCTACGAACACCAGTGGGTGACGCCGTGAGCTGCCGACGATGTTGATTTGCTGTTATTGTGACCGGTGTTCCAGCAGTCAATAACTCAGCATCGTTTCGCCTTCGTAAACGGTGCCACCGCGGCGAAACGTGAAGTACATTGTCCTGTTCGACAGCCGAACGAGTTCGAAATACGTATTCCAGTCCTTGATCTGTTGTCCGTTGATCGCGAGCAATACATCACCTCGTTGCAGGCTGGTGCGATGCGAGTTGCCGCCGCTAGTCACCGTGATTTGGGTTGCCGGCTCGCCGCGGTAGACTCCCGTTACTTGGACTCCCGTTCGGACACGGTCGTCCGAAGTCTGAGCTCCAAAGCGTCGCTTGCCGAAATTCTGGGCCTTTGGCAACGGCGGCCAGTAGATCGTGTGAAATGTGTCCTGATTCCCCACGTCGCCGGGCCGGAACCAGCCGTTCTGCTTGAACATGGCAAATCGAGCTTTAAGATTCCGGTCCAGCATCCGGTCCATACACCACCACGTCGGACGGGCGGATGGGTGCAACGTGCAGTAGCTACAGAATGCGTGGAAGAACCACGAACCAACTTCTTGGTCCGACCAAGATTTCTGTCCGGGCCACGCTGAGTTCGTGTGGTAGAGCCCCGTGTGATTGATGAACAGGTCTTCCATGACCGGCGCGATGCCCTGCGTGTCGACATTCCATGCCTCTGCCGGCGAAGCAGCCTCACCAACACCTCGAACCGGGACGTTACAGCTGCAGGTCATGATGATCGACAGCCGGCATGACTTGGCCTTGACCGCTTCCTTCACGTCGTTGCTGTATAGCGGCTGGTTGTCGGGCATGTGCAAGAAATGGCGTTTGCCGTTGGCTCCTCCGTGACCGTGGTAGAAGAACACAAACGTATCGCCGCGAGGTACTTGGAAGTTACGGATGGCTCGCAAAACGGTGTCACCGTCGCGATAGTCACCTCGCGCGCTCTCCAGCGTCTGAAAGCGGTACCGGTCCTGAGGGATCAGATAGCTCAACATGCCGCGAACTCGTTCCACGCTAATGCTGCAGCACTTGCCCAGACTCGCGTCGTTTGTGTCGGCGGCCATGAGGATATGGATGTTCTGCGCCTGAGAACGCTGCACCGATGTGCCGAGCAAGAGCACGAAACATACTACGGCAAGTCGATTCCGCTTCATTGCATTCCCCTGTGTGAAAAGAACATATCGCGGACGAGAAAACCGAGGTGATGAAACAGTATGCAGTCTAGCCAGAATCGTCCGCCATCCGCAAGTGTGTTGGGTTACCGTCTCGTCAAGGGCTCTCACTACCCTGCACGGCTGTACCCGCAAAACCATGACTCTATCGGCCCCATCCAAACCGATGAAGTGCCGTGTTGACAGTCGTCGAGTTCCTGATATGTTACTTGGTCGAGTCGGGTGCGTAGCTGATGTGTTGTCGGCTGCGAGAATAGGGAAAACGGTGAAAATCCGTTGCGGTCCCGCCGCTGTAACCGGGGACGAATTCCGCATTCAGGCCACGTTGTTGTAACCTGTGCAACAGTGGAAGGCGCGGAAGGAGAACGAACCGGAAGCCAGAAGACCTGCCCGGTACTCGGTTGAATGATGGCACCTTCGAGGCTAGAGGAGCTATTGTGTTCCGTCGCAGGCGTTCTCTCTCTGAATTCTGCGTCTGACACTATCTCTCATTGGAATCCGATCGCTGCAGGAGCGCTCTTTCCCTAGAGCCAGGGCTACCGGTCCACGTGATGCCTCGTTGTCGCGTCATCAGAACATAAGGGGGCTTTCCCCCGAGATCGCAACGAGGATTGCCATGCCTACGTACCCCCGTGGCAAGCGTGGTTTTACGCTTGTCGAACTCCTGGTCGTAATCGCCATCATCGGAATCCTTGTCGCCCTCCTACTTCCTGCCATTCAGTCCTCCCGAGCCGCTGCCCGCCGGACCCAGTGTGCCAGCAACCTCAAGCAGCTTGGGATCGCGCTCCATTCGTACGCCGATACGTGGGGAGGATCTCTCATACCGGTCTCGACCTATAACTGGATGCTCCCCGGAGGCGATTATCCGCGACGATACTGGTTCGGCGAGGTGAAGGATTCTGCGACATTGGCTCCTGGCGAAGAGGGCATCGACCGGCGCAGGGGCTTCCTCATGCCGTACATGGAGCACAACGCACAAGTGATGCAGTGTCCGGACTTCGTGGGCATCAAGGCAAGATGGGGCAAGGCGACCGCCGGGTATGCATACAATTATGTCTACTGCGGGCCCGGTGTGCGGCCGGACTGGACGAGCGGCGATCCGAATAAGCTGCTTGGCCCGATCACACACGGACTGAACTACTTTGACTCGACAAACACAACCGTCGTCTTTGCCGACGCCGCCGCCATATTCGATTTCGACGATTGGAACGGCAGGTACAAGGCCGGTGAGTTGGTCGAGACATTCCACTTGGAACCGCCCAGTGGCCGGTTCCCGACAGTACATTTCCGACACAGAGGGGTGGCGAACGTCGTGTTTCTGGACGGGAACGTGAGGGCCGTGCAGCCCTCGACGAATCCAATGGGCCCCTGGACGACCGCTGCCGTTCAGAAGATTCGCGAAGAGAAGCACATCGGGGACATTGGCGAGTGGGATTCAGGCAAAGAAATCGCCGACAAGTGGTGGAACGGCAGGGGGATCGTATCTCATGGTTCGTAAGATGTTTCTTCTGCTGGTTCTCGCGTCTCTTCTTGGATGCAGGTCTGATGAACAGGCCGCCGCACCCGTTCCGAACGCAAGCGACGCACCCGCCGTACCGCCGGGCGAGATGCGGATGCTGCTGGAAGGGCTCAGCTCGGACCATCCCGGCGTGCAATATGCCGCGTTGGAGAATCTGAGCCGTTTTCCTTCGGTGGTGCAGACGTATCGCGAGCATGTCGAGCGACTAGAGAAGGAAGGCAAGGACCAACGCGTGCGTCAGAAGGCCGCAGAGTTGCTGGCCTCGCTGGAAGAGTGAAATGCCCACCTCGAACGCCCTTGAGCCGGCCGAGGCTTATGGGGAAGATTCGAAGATTGGAATCGTGGAAGGATGGAGGAGTGCCAGATCCCGGGTACCTCCTTTCTTCCATTCACCTCACTCTTGATCTGCTTCGTCCCCCGCTTCGCTGTGCAGACGCTGGCTGAGCGCCTTCACTCCCTGGACAAGCCGTGGCCCAGGGCGCAACAAGACATCGGACGAAATGTCGTTGATCACGTTTCCCGATCGGACGGCCGCGACGTCGCCCCACCCAATGCGGTTGGCCAGTGCCTCTTTCGGAGCTTGTTGATTCATGTAGCCCAGCAAGATCACGTCTGGGTCCCATTCGATCACTTGTTCGGGACTCACGGTCGGATAAGCCGAGACGAGTTCATGAGCCACGTTGACGCCGCCCGCCCAGGTAATCAGCTTGTCGACGAAAGACCCCTTGCCCGCTGTCGTAATTGGATCGTTCCACAGCTCCACGAAGACCCTCGGGCGTTGGTCGACAGGGATATCTCGGTACCTTTCAGCCAAGGCGTGGAGTTCCGCCTGCATGGCGGCCTCAACTTCTTCCGCCCGCCACGGTTGGCCTACTTCTTTGCCGATTACTCGCATCGCTTCAAACATCTCCGAAAAGCTATCCGCCTCGATCCAGAGGACTCGAATCCCCGAGCGTCGCAGGGCGGTGGTCACGTCCTTGCGCTGGAGGCCCGCCCCGATCACAATGTCGGGCGAAAGTGCCAGCAGTTTTTCCATGCTCGGTGCACCAAACCCACCAACAGATTCGAGATCTCTTGCTTCAGGTGGATAGTCGCAGCGGTCGGTCACCCCGACGACGCAGCCTCCGACTCCCAGAGCAAAAAGGATCTCGGTCACGCTTGGCGCGAGGGATACGATCCGCAATTGGGCCTGTTCGGCGTCAATCCGAGGCACCCGGCTGCCGCGCAGCCACAAGATCATCACTGGAGCGACACACAGGACGACCGCTGTAACGCACAGGACACGTCTCATAAGCTTGCCTCGCTTCCGACTGCACTCTGGGATTGGGGAAGCGAATCGGGCTCTTTAGCACAATGCTTCATCATAGTTCCACTCCCTGCTGCGCACGGAGGCCGCTGTCCATGCCATGTTTGATGCACCGCATTTCTGTGACCGTGTCGGCCGCAGCAATCAACCCCTGGCTTGCTCCGCGCCCGGTCAGGACAAGGCACGTGTCCGAGCGGGCCTGCTGGACGAGTTCGAGGA
>CAZUAH010000280.1:0-17715 GCA_964617665.1 uncultured Pirellulaceae bacterium | reverse complement strand
GCGAAAACCGTCAGGAGCTTACGGCTCAGGTGCCCGACCACGCAGTGGCCGTGCGGCGGTGCTTGGAACAGTTGACCGATCCGGATTCCGGGTGTCTGGAAGACGCCTCGGAAGTCGCCGCCATTGGCTTCAAGGCGGTTCACGGCGGCCGTTACAGCGGCGTGCAGCGAGTGAGCGACGACGTATTGGCGGCGATGGAAGAAATGAACGACGTAGCGCCCGCTCATAATCCGATGTACATTCGGGCCATGCGGCTGCTTTCCGAAAAGCTGCCGGAAATCCCGTTGGTTGCGGCGTTCGAGACCGGCTTCCATGCCACGATTCCCGATCGCCTTCGACACTACGGTGTCCCATACGAGTGGGCCGAGCAGTTCCAGGTGAAACGTTGGGGCTTTCACGGTGCAAGTCACCGCTACATCGGCGTGAGGATCGCCGAGTTGCTTGGCCGTGATGACCTGCGAGTGATTTCGTGTCACTTGGGTGGGTCGAGCAGCCTTTGTGCCATGCGAGGCTGCGAAAGTGTGGCCACGTCGATGGGCATGAGTCCGCAATCAGGCCTGCCGCACAACAATCGTGTTGGCGATTTCGATGCTTTCGCGTTGCCCGTGTTAATGCGGGCTACCGGCAAGTCGCTGGAGGAATTGCTGGACGATCTGGCCTGCAAGAGCGGCCTGTTGGGGCTGAGTGGCGTCAGTGGCGACATAAGAGACGTGCGTGAGGCGGCCGCGACCGGAAACGAACGGGCCAAACTGGCCCTGGACGTTTTTCACACGGACGTTCGCCGTGATATGGGCGGGTTGCTTGTCGAGTTGGGCGGAGTGGACGTGATCGTCTTCACCGGCGGCATCGGCGAAAACGGCGTAAAGACGCGAAAAGCGGTGTGTGCCGACCTTGGAGAATTGGGCATCGAATTGGACGACGAAGCCAACGCATCAGCCGCGGGCGAAAGCAAGATCCACTCTGCAGGGAGTCGCACGCAGATTTGGGTCGTGCCGACCAACGAAGAGTTGATTGTCGCTCGACAGGCCCAGCAGTTGTTGGAGGGATAGATGTTCGTTGCCAGAGTAACCGGATCGCTCGTTTCGACGCAGAAGATCGACACCATGGTCGGCTGGAAACTGCTGATCGTGGAACCGTACCGCCTGGAAGCGAAGCAGCGCAAGAGCTTGGCCACGACCGGCCGCACGTTCGTCGCCGTCGATATGCTCGGGGCCGGCGAAGGCGATTATGTGTTGATCGCTCAAGGGTCCAGCGCACGGCTTACGCCTGAAACGAAGAACTTACCAATCGACACACTGATCATCGGCATTGTGGACAAGGTCCATGTCGATTCGAGCTGTGTGTATTCACGAGAGAAATAAAGTCAGGTTTCGTCTGCCGGACGGGACCGACGAGGACTGAGGAATAACCATGCAAGTCGACGAAGCACTTATTCGCAATGTTGTCGCCCAAGTGCTGGCCGAAGTCGGTCCACAGCCGACGGTCACGAACGGCAGTCATGCCGGACGCCACGGAGTCTTTACGGATGCGGACGAGGCGATTGCGGCAGCAAGCGAAGCGTACGAACAACTGTGCGAACGAGGCATGGAGGACCGCAAGCGGATCATCGACCATATCCGACGCATCTCGGTCGACCAGTGTGTCGAACTGGGCACGATGGAGATGGAAGAGACGAAGATTGGCCGCTTGGAGCACAAATTCGAGAAGCTGAAGACGCTTGGCGAAAAATCGCCCGGTGTCGAGTTCATGAAGAGCGAGGTGTACAGCGGCGATCGCGGATTGGCCGTCATCGAACACGCACCGTTTGGCGTGATCGGGGCGATTACGCCCGTCACGCACTCGTTGCCCACCATCACCGGCAACGCGGTGAGCATGATTGCGGCTGGGAACACCTTGGTCGTCAATCCGCACCCCAGCGGTAAGCGAGTGGCAGCCGAAGGCGTGCGTCGATTCAACGAAGCCATCTATCGCGACATGGGCATTGACAATCTGATCTGTGTGATGGCGGAACCGACACTGGAAACGGCAGATATTATCTTCAAGCATCGCGACGTGAAGCTGATCTGCGTGACCGGAGGTCCTGGCGTTGCCCGCGCTGCCTTGAACAGCGGCAAGCGAGCGATCGTGGCCGGACCGGGGAACCCGCCCGTGGTAATCGACGAGACGGCCGATTTGGATCGTGCCGCACGCTCGATCATTCAAGGTGGATCGTACGACAACAACCTGCTGTGCATTGCCGAGAAGGAAGTCTTTGTCGTCGATCAGGTATTCGATCGGATGATGGACGCCATGGAGCGAGCCGGCGCCGCGCGGTTGATCTGCAAGGAAATCGCCGAGCTGACCCGCAACGCGATCATTCAAGTGGGCGATGACAACCACGACGCACCAGCCAAGGATTTCCTTGGGCAGGACGCCGCCGTGTTGGCACGCGGTGCCGGCCGGCCCGTCGCGGATGACGTGGAACTGTTGTTCGGCGAAACGGACGAATCGAACCCGTTTGTGCCCGTCGAACAGATGATGCCCTTTGTGCCCTTCGTTCGCGTACGCGACGTGGACGAGGCGATTGCCAAGGCCAAGCACTACGAACATGGCTTCAAGCACACGGCCATCATCCATTCGACCAACGTACACAATATGACCAAGATGGGCCGGGCACTGGAGACGACACTTTTCGTCAAGAACGGCCCCTGTATGGCGTCCTTGGGTTTGGGCGGCGAGGGCTACTTGTCGTTTTCCATCGCCGGCCCGACCGGCGAAGGCGTCACCACGCCGTTGACATTTACCCGCGAACGACGCTGCTCGATGATCGACGACTTGTGGATCTTGGGAAGACCATAGAGACATGCTATCGGCACGAGTGATTGGAACCGCGACGGCGACGCTCAAGCATCCAACGCTTGAGGGAAGCAAGCTTTTGATCGTCCAGCCGCAATTGGCGGACGGTCAATCGCCGGACGGCAGTCCGCTTTTGGTGGTGGACACTGTCGGTGCCGGTTGCGGCGAGACGGTGATGATCACTAGTGACGGACGTTTCGCTCGGGAGCACCTGAGAAATGGGACTCCCGTCCGTTGGACCGCGATAGGAATCAAAGACTGATGCCAACCGTCCAGGTTGATATCGAACGAATTGTCCGCGAGGTCATGCGGCGGCTGGAAGTACCCCAGCCCGCTGGCGACGGGGCCGGAACAGAGACCCCTATGCCGCCTGAACCGAAACCGGACAACAGTAAACTGCGATTGAGCGGTCGCGTCGTCACGTTAGCATCTATGGACGGTCGCTTGGCGGGAGTCAGGCAAGTGATCGTGGCAAAGGGCACTGTAGTGACGCCGGCGGTCCGCGATGAATTGCGGAAGAAGAAGATCAAGCTGGATTTTTCGGATAACGGCCATCGGGCGAACGTCTCAACTGGCGGACTTCTGATGGGCATGGTGGAAGGGTCGTATGACGCAGCCGCGTTGCTCAAGGCCGTTTCCGCCGAGGTTGGCGAGGCGAAACGCATTGACGGCAGTTGCTGGATCGAGGTAACGCGACAGATGACCGAAGCGATCGCACGAGAAAGGAAGTGCGGCGTGTTGGTCACCCACCGGGCCACGGCTGCGGTCTGCTTGGCGAATCGCGGAACAGGCATTCGGGCCGCGTTGGGAGTTGGCGGGGCATCGGTCAAAGATGCGATGGAAACGATCGGAGCCAATTTGCTGGTCGTAAATCCAATAGCAAACAGTTTGTACGAGCTTCGCGGGATGGTTCGCGAGTTTGTTCGCGGAAGCCACGAATGCCCGGACAGGCTGAAGCCAGTATTGGAGGGTCGTTGACGGCAGAAGGGGACAGGTCCAATTTGTGCAAAGCACCCTTTGGGCCGTTCCGGCAAATTGGACCTGTCCCCTTTTTCCACGGCATTGAATCATGAGAATCGCAAAGATCATCGGAACGGTCACGCTTAGTCGCTGCCACCCAAGCTTCAAGGGGGCTCGATTGAAGCTGGCCGTACCGTACTCGCTGGACGAATTGACCAGCGACGCAGAGCCGACGGCCGACACACTTGTCGTCTGGGACGAAATCGGAGCGGGCATTGGCCAGAAGATCGCGATGGCGGAAGGGCCTGAAGCGTCTCAGCCTTTCCGCCCGGAAGTGAAACCTGTGGAAGCGTACAACGCAGCCATTTTGGACCATATTGACCTTAAGGATTGACCAGTAGCGAGCGAAAAAGGGGACAGGTCCAATTTGTGCGAAGCACCCTTTGGGCCGTTCCGGCAAATTGGACCTGTCCCCTTTTTCGCGTTGACAATTAGGACGATTAACCATGAACAACGTCTACAAGACCAAACAGGACATCTGTGATATTGGCCAGCGCATCTACAACAAAGGTTTCGCCGCGGCCAACGATGGCAACATCTCGGTGCGGATCAACGACAACGAGATCCTTTGCACGCCCACGATGCACAGCAAGGGATTCCTTAAGCCTGATGACATCTGCACGGTCGACATGACGGGCAAGCAGACCGCCGGTCGCAAGAAACGTTCCAGCGAGGCTCTCCTGCACCTGGAAATCTACAAGCAGCGGGCCGATCTGAAGAGCGTAGTCCACTGCCATCCACCACACGCGACCGCGTTTGCCATAGCTCGCGAGCCAATTCCGCAGTGCGTCTTGCCGGAAGTCGAGGTCTTCTTGGGCGACGTTCCGATTGCGGAATACGAAACGCCCGGCGGTCAGCATTTTGCCGACACCATCATCCCGTTTGTCGACAGGACCAACATCATCTTGCTGGCGAATCACGGCACGGTCAGCTACGGCGAAAACGTCGAACGAGCCTACTGGTGGACGGAGATTCTGGACGCCTACTGCCGCATGTTGATGCTGGCCCGCCAGCTTGGCCACGTCAGCCACTTCACCGAGGAGAAAGAGCGGGAACTGCTCGAATTGAAGCAGAGCTGGGGTTACGACGATCCACGCAACACCACGCAGTACAAAAACTGCGATATCTGCTCGAACGACATCTTCCGCGAGAGTTGGAAAAACACGGGCGTCGAACGACGCGCTTTCGACTCGCCACCCCCAATGCGTCGCGCCGACGCACCCGAGACATCGGCCGCCGCCCCAGACCAGGAAGCCCTGGTCCAAGCCATCACCGAACGCGTGATGCAAGCTCTAGCAAACAAGTAGGGCGCGATCCGGGCGTAGAGGTGTGAGTCAAGCTCCGGGATGAAGGTGCGGGTACGGCGTACTCTGTACGGAGTGCGCGGCACTTGAAAATCCCTCACTCAACACGCTGCCTACCGGTCTAGACGCTGCATGCTCTGTACTGAGCACTTAGTACTCAGTACCATGACATGAGGTTGGCCCGACTTTTTTCGCGGCCTCTTGCCATACTCTGCCGACCTCTTTCCTGCTGGTAGCGGCACGAAGACGTCATGGATCTCTACGAGGAACTTCGAGATTTGGTGAAGGCCTTCAATGGCCAAAGCCTGGACTACGCAATCTGCGGCGGTGTGGCATTGGCATTGCATGGTCATCCACGCTTCACTAATGACATCGACATATTGATCCTCCCGGATGACTTGGACAGAATCCAGGATACAGCGAGAAGTTGTGGATTCCTTGATTCCTCGGGGCGAATCCCTTTCGAGCAGTGTGACGTACACCGTGTCGTCAAGGCGCATGATGCCGAGTTCCTTGTACTGGATCTGCTGCTGGTTAACGACTTTCTAAAGGAAGTCTGGCAGTCGCGCGTGGATTTCGATTGGCGAGGCGAGCGGCTACGAGTCGTGTCTGCTGGGGGGCTCGCAATAATGAAGCGAATGGCTGGTCGAGACCAGGACCTAGTCGACTTGAAGAAAATGGAGGCTACCGATGGCCACGACCCAACCGCGTAGTTCAGATCGCCTTTGTCTAGACGGTGAGCTCTCTTCAGAGGTAATCGACCAGCGACTTCGCAGTCTCGCGGGCTTGTACAGGCTTGGGATGTCGCTCAAGAACGCCAAATACATCGGCCCCGTCGAGAAGATTGACAAGGCCGAGCCGGAGGGTCACTCCCCGAACGTCAACGACAATTCGCGGACGTAGTCTAGGGCCTCTTCCAGTTCGGGCGCTTCGACGCCGCATTTTCGGCCTTCGCGGTCGCAGCGGGCGAGCAGCAGCAGTTCATCGTAGCCTTCGTTTCGCTGTAGACGGCGTCTGGCGCGCAAGCCGATTGTACCGTCCAATGCGTTCTGAGCCGCCATGTGATGCTCGATCAACCACGCAGTGCGTTCGGTGATGAATTCTTCCAACGCCTCTAATCCCGCGGCGGTGTGATCGTACCTGTCGATCGCCTTGCCCACGTCGTGCAGCAGCGCTGCCAGCATGAACTCTTCGTCGTAGGGTAACTGGTCGCGAGCCAGATCGAACACCTGAAGACTGTGATACAGTACATCGCCCTCCGGATGGTACGCCGGGCTTTCTTTCACGTCCTCCAACGGCAACAACAGGGCCTCGTAGACTTGGAAGCGATCCACTTGCTGCTCGACCTCGGCCATCTTGTCTTCCAAGTCCATGTCCGGATACTCGCGTGCGAGGAACTGCTCCAGTTCTGCAATACTGGCCCTTTCTATCGCCTTGCCGGTGACCGAACTCTTAGAGACAAAGTGAGCGAGGTTGGAGGCGTAGACAGTCAGTTCGAAGGGAAAGCGATCTTTGACGTGAACGTGCGTGAAGATGCGCTCTTCGCCGTTCTTCCTGACTCGTTTTCGTTCGACGTCGTATACGACGCCTTCATCGTCCAATGCCAGCGTGACCGCGTCGATGCTGTCTGAAAACACGTGCAGGTCGATATCGGAACCGCGGCGAACGTGGCCCGTCAGAACGCTGCCGATCAGTCGCGGGCGGTACCTACGTAGGACTCGCATCAATCGCAGTGCTTCCAGTCGCATCTCGCGTAGGTTTTGCGTTCGCCCGTCTCCTTCGTGCAGCCGGGCGAATACTTGGATTTCATCGCGAATCTCTGCGTTGCTGGGCAAATCCGCGGGCTTGACCCAGCCTTTGCACACACGCCGGGCGGCTTTCATCTTGGCCCGGTAGTACTCGGATTCCTGTCGATTGTACATCAGGCGCGCAGCTTCCCACGCAATCTGCCGCCGAACTCTTGAAGAACTCATTTCGAGGCGCCGTAAGCCCAAGTACCGGCGCGGGGCGTCAGGAGAAGAATGGCTAATGTCCAAATCCCAATGATCAATCAAAGAACGATTTGATCATTGGGCCTTCCGTTGCGAGAACAGCCACTCGTACATTTTCGGGTTGCTGTACGTCGCTTTCCATGCGTTGTGTCCTGTGTTCGGATATTCGGTGTATCGAGGCGAACCACCGGCTTTCTTCAGTGCCGCGACCATGTCTCGCGACCGCTTCGTCTTGACTACGCTGTCTCGATCGCCGTGAAACACCCACACAGGGATGTGGGCGATGTCTTTGGCCTTTGCCAGGTCCGCACCGCCGCATACGGGAACGGCCGCCGCAAAACGGTCTGGATGACGCTGGATTGCGTCCCACGTGCCGAAGCCTCCCATCGACAGGCCGGTGACGTAGATGCGGTGCGGGTCGACGGAGAACTCCTTTTCGAGGACCGACAAGAGTCCCAGGGACATACACATCGGCGCCGTCGGCTCGTCCGGCATTGTGTGGGCGTCTAGCGTCCAGGGCGTGTCGACCCATTGGATGCCGCTCGGGCACTGTGGTGCCACGACGAAGCATGGGTACTTCTCCATCATTTCGTCGCTGGCGAACTCATTCATGCCGTGAATCAATTGACGCCGGTTGTCATCGCCCCGCTCGCCGGCCCCGTGAAAGAACAGCACTAGCGGATGTTTCTTCTTCGGATCGTAATCCTTCGGTTTCAGCAAGCGATAGGACAAGGTGTCGCCACTGGCACACTCGTAAACGCGAGCTTCAAAGCGATCGCGATTGTCCGCGGCAGACGCCGTCAGACTTTGCACAAAGGCGACTGCGATCACGGCGACAAGACAACGAGACATATCCACTCGGCATTTGCAGACTCGCATACTACTCGGTCTTCTCCTCACTCTCCTTCTCGTTCTTCTTCTCAGATGCCTGGAATTCCTTCCACTTCGTGAGCGACTTCTTACGAGCCTCGTCATTCTGGAATCCGACCGTATTTGTACTGAAGACGTTTGTGGTGTTCGTTTGAATTCGATCGAAACCGAACTTCTTGGGATCCTGCTTCTTCATCAGCAACAACGCTGCCAGCGCGACGTCGCGGATTTGCGTTTCGTAAGTCACGTTCTTCACTTTGTGCGCCGTGCACTTCGATTCGTCTTCCAACAGGGATTCCAACAGCTTCATGTGGCTATCGTCGCCCAGCTTGGCGATCGCCAGGATGGCGTTTTGGCGAATGTAAGCTTGGTTGCCAGGATTCTCTAGAAGCTTGGCCGCCGGCACCAACCCTTCTTTCAAGTCGAATCGCATCGCTAGCGACAGGCTTTGATAAGCCGTGAAGCCATCGCCTCGTTTGACCCACGCCCCCAGCATCGAGCGAGTGTACTTCTTCTTGGCATTGTCAGTCATCGCGTTCTGCAATTCCGTCTGGTAGCAGAAACTGCACAGAATCGAACCGGTTTGGAAATTCAGGTTTACCTCCTCGTCGCCGACAGCGAACAACAAGGCGGCGATACTGCCCAGCGGTATTTGCTGACGCGAGACTCGTTGAGCCTGCTGCAATTCCGCACAGCGGAAATCTACTGCTTTGCCCACTCCGTCCGGGCCTTGGGCCACGGCCTTCAGCACTCTTGGTTCGGCCTTCTGCATCTCGACAAAGAACGCCCTGGCTTCGCCGTCATCACCGAATGCAGTACGAAAATGTGTCCATCCGGGCAAATCGTCCTCGCCGTCCGTGCGGCCGGCCGCAAAAGCCGCCAGACGCCGTTGGAAGTCGAGTTCCTCGACAATGGCCAGAATTCGTTCGCAGCGATAGCGGATCTCTCGGTCCGCATGTTGTCGGCCCTCTTCCAGCGCTTCTCTGGCAGGCAGCCCCATTTCGATCAGTTGCGATGTCGCCCGCTCACGGAGCGAGAACTGCTCGTCACCCAAGTCTTGCACCAACGCTACCGCCCGCGCATACATGTTTACCGGGGCGGCCTGATTCGGCTCCGCAGCGCTGGACACTCCTTGAGGAGTCAATTGGATCCAAAACACAAGACACGCGATAACCGAGAGTATTTTCATTCCTATTGGCCTTTCGCGAAGGCTAAGGTCGATGCCCATCTACTGAAGGTGAACTTGGTCTATTGTAGGCAAGGCGGAACGGGTAAGTCTAGCGCCGGTGATTCGAGGCACGACGACGTTAGCGAAACGAGGGCCGCTCATCTCCAGAGAGGACATTGGGACGTGTTCATTTAGTGACCTGGAGCGGTCCGGGAAGCGGCTCAACAATGACATGCACATCGGCCACTGGAATCCCTTCCTTTTTGTGAGGCAACGCGTTTCTTGACGCTGCTGGGGTCGCGCAGCCCGCTTGGATCAGAATCGCGATCAGCAGCATGCGATGGAACATAGAAGTGCCTCGACGGGAAAGGGCGTTGGAGAGTATCCAACTGTGACTGGCTGGGCAATGCAGCATTGGGAGCCACTCGTTGCACGCCACTCATTGGTGCTGGTGTCAAGGTCCGAGAAACGTGCTGGAAGCTGGCCGAAGACGCGAGACATCTCAACCACTTGATGCCCAGCGGGGCTCTAAGGTATGCGGAAATTCCATTCCAGCTTTGAGTATCGCGTGCAGGCCAACTCTTGAGTGCGTGACCGCGGCAATGTGCTGAGCGGCTCTTGCGCACCCCAGCCTTCTTTTAGGACGCTACGTAGCTTGTCGACAGTTGTGGGAAAGCTGGCGAGGAAATCATCGTGGCTGCGCTCCTGCCGATACTCGGGTTGGCGGGGAGGCATGCGCAGGCACTTCGCGACCGTTTCCAGCGGAAAGTCGTAGAGCAAGGTACCGTGGTACAGCAGATGGGTACGTTTTGCACGCATGCTGTTGCCGGAGAACTTTCTGCCAGCTAACGTCAGGTCACTTGTTCCACGGGGCTGGACACCTGAGACAACTGATGCGAGCGAATCCGCCATGGTCTCCAGCACAAATCTATGGGCCTCCGAGATCATTTGAAGCGCGGGTCTGAGTTCGTAGCTGAGCACCACCGCGTACATCAGACAGCCCGGCCCCGTCAGGACGGTCGCTCCGCCGCTGCAGCGGCGCAGGATCGGGATGCCCATCTGCTGGCACTGCTCGCAATCAACTTCGGCTGAGACGCGCGACGAACGTCCCACGACGACGATTGGCTGTGTTGGCTCCCACAGCCGCAATACTTCGGTCGGGCGACCGGTCTCGTCTGCTTCGTCCAGGAGCGCTTCGTCCAGGGCCAGATTCTCTTCTGGTGTTTCGAGTGTGAGATCCAGTAGCTTCACGTGACCACCCGTCACCATCTGGCTTCGACTTCCACCCACTCGTGCGCGCTCAAGCTGAGTTGGATCTGACCATCCGCGAGCTGACAGTCGGCCTGGGATTCGCCGCAGAAGTCCACTTGACGCGCTGATGCAGCGGGCCGAAACGAACTGAGCTTGGGCTTCGCTGCCCGGCCTCCCGTTTCCAGTAGACGAACACGAAAACCTTTCACATCTTCGCCCTCGATCAGCAGCGCCCAGTGAGTGGCGATGACGTTTTTGCTGTCCACGTGGAACAGCCAACTGGAATCGGCGGGCGAGGGTGGTGCCGCGGACTGGCAAACGACCGTCTCGGGCGTCAAGAGGCTGAGGGCATCCTGCATGGGGTGTTTCAAGTCGATGCCGATTCCCATACGGAAACGCCGGCACTGTTCGCCGTGAACGACCAGCAGACTGTCCAGCATCCGATCGCTCGCCAGGCGATGAAAGGGCAACCCGCCGGTCAGAATCGTTGTGCGGTTGGTGACTTCGTCTATCTCTATGTAATGGGGTGCTTCGAGTCGTTTGGCCGTGGCCTTCTGACGCATTTGGTTGACGCCTCGCCACAAGTCGGCGCTCTCCGTGGCCCAGGCGGAACGAACGGCAAAGTAGGAATTCCACGGATTCGGTTTGCATTCAACTTGCGGGTCCAGCTCGATCTCCACTTCCAGAACACGGCTGCCTCGCCAGATTCGATAGGTCTGTTTGAAACCGGCAAGCGGTTTGCCCTCGCGGTCCAACAGGCGACCCTCAGCGACGATTTCACCAAGACTCGGCGTTGCTACAGTGGTCTTGATCGAATCGGCCGCCATTACCGAATGCGCGGCAGGATTGTCTGCGTTCTGGCGTCGTTTCGACGGGCCCATCTGAAAGACGATCCGTTGGGACAGGCGATTGCCGCGCGATTGGTAGTCGTGAAGGGCCCGCAGCGCTCCGGTCTTGGGATCGATCAACGCTTCCAGGAACTCGTTTCTCAGTATGCAGTCGTCCGCCAGCGACTGTTGGGTCTTCTTCGAACGGCCCTGACGACCGCCCGGTTTTACCCAGACGAATCCCATTGGAGGCACGTCCACGACGACATGTTTCGAGCTGCCGCTTTTCGATGCCGCATAGACGGGACGCTCGATCGCGGGAAGCGACTCCAGATCCGGGGTGTGCAGCCCGATACGTCGCACAAAGCTATGCGGATTGGCAACAAGATAGCCGGTCTCAGTCGCATCCGGACGTTGTGGCAAAGTCTCAGCGAAGAGCTTCACGGCGTCCTGCAATGTGGCATCGAACTGCGGGTCAGTCGTTTGGTCATCGCCTTCGCCCGCAGCATCGTCGATGGCTGATAGCAAATCGCTTGCAGCAACAGACTCCGATTCGTCACCCGTATCTGCGACTTCCTTCGTCTTCCCGGAAACCAGAGCGGACAACGTATTCAATGACTGCGCGGCTTCGGCGATGGCTCGCCGCCGCCAATACAGAACTGACGAGGAGATTGGATTGATGTCCTCGCGGCCGACGGCTTGAGCTAGGTATGGCGATCGATAACGATCCGCCTCGAAGCGATCCTGGTGTACGGGGACATCGGTCTCGCGGAAGTACTGATCCAAAGTCATGAATTTCCCGAGAACCGAACCGTACTGGGCCGCGCGTCGCAAGTCTTCGTACCACGGACTGGTTTGGCCCGGCCAATGTGCGAAGCAAACCGTTGCCACATGGTCCATGTCGAGCGCCTCGCCCAACTTGACGGCATACCCGAGATAGGCATCCGGCTTGCTCGCGTCGAGTGGCGGGCGGCCGATTGCGTCGAGCGAGGTGCCATCGCAGCCCTCCCAGCGGATCTTCATTTGTGATCCTTCTGGGAAAACTCCCTCTTCCATCGTTGCATGAATTGCCGCTTCGAATCCGAGCTTCTGAAGAACCTGGGGCAACGCTGGCGTCAGTCCGAAACGTCGCCGACCGTAGACCGTCGGACGGCGGCCCAACAGCGACTCGTATCGGGCGAGTCCTCGACGCACCTGATGCAAAATCGTTTCACACGATACGATCGGCAAGCGTCTTTCGATATCTTCCCCGCCGACAATGCCCGCTGCTTCGTTTTCGAGCGCCTGACGTATCGCCGCGAGTGTCTCGGGCTCTGTTTCCGCAATCAAGGACAGTAGTTCGCCGGAGAGAAGCAGATTAGATGGAATGGGGCCGGCCAACTGATCTCGCAACGACTGACCAATGGTCGACGGTGCCAACAAGGTCAAATCCAGGATGTAGGCGTCCACCGGGTAATAGTGGTCTCGCTCTTCGGCCAGCACGTCAAAGCACGCCGATAGTCTTTCCTTCGCTTCCTCTTCGTCGCCTTCGACGGTAGCCGTGGCTGCGTCAATGAGTTGGCCTTGAAAGTGGATTTCATCCAGGTTGCTCGAGTAACGCATCTGGCGCGTCAGCAATTCGACTTGCAGGTAGCAGTATCCCAAGGCCAGAAAATCGGCCACCAGGGCAGGATCGATGTCCCGTTTCGCGCCGTCCAGGCCTGCCAACGCCACACTGACGATCTCGTCCCGATCCAGACAGTCGCGAATCAGGCAGGCATCCTCGTCTTCGGCTCGTTGAGCGAAACCTGTCGGCAATTCCGTTTCACTCACTCCAGGCACGACAACCAGCTTGTTCGTAAGGTCTTCTGGGGGAGTGTCTGCGCGATACCAGGTTGGCATCGCCCCAGCAGATGCTAGCAAGGCCGGATGCCACAACGCCGACCAATTAGCCAGCAACCCTTGGGCCTCTTCGCCCTCGTGATGGGTGGGAAAATCCTCCAAGCTGTGGCAAGGCAACAATATGATTAGTTCCTGGTATTTCATTAGTCTATAATAGAGAGGTTGAGATTGTTCATCGCGTCAGGGTATAACACGATAGCTACTGTGAAGCGGCGAGTCGAGCGTGCCGATTTTCAGTGGTGGGGCAAGATCGCCAAAGTATGGGACAGAAAGCCTTTGCGTAGCCGGTCATTTATTGACAGGGGCCATTTCGGCTCATTAGACTGGAAGAAGACGAGGGGCTGGGTCGAACGTCCTTTTCCCCATTTTGGGGGCGACATGTCAAATCTATGGGCGAAGCCCGCGGTGGTCGGTGCCTGGGGTGGCCGATTTACCGTCAATCATTTCCAGAGGATTCATCATGGCGGCCACTAGTGGTGTCTGGGGTATCGATATTGGCCAGTGTGCGCTGAAGGCCCTGCGTTGTGAATACGACGCGGAGAACCGCATACTCATGGCCACTGCGTTCGATTTTATCGAGTACCCGAAAATCCTGAGTCAGCCGGATGCGGACCCGAAGGAGTTGATCGGAGAGGCGCTTCAGCAGTTCTTGGATCGCAACGAACTGAAGGGCGACAGTGTTTCCCTCTCGGTCCCCGGCCAGAACGGTCTGGCCCGCTTCTTTCAGCCGCCGCCGGTGGACATGAGGAAGTTGCCTGACATTGTCCGGTTCGAAGCCCGGCAACAGATCCCCTTCCCGTTGGAAGAGGTCATCTGGGACTTCCAGTTGATGGGCGGCGCTAGCGAGGTGGAAGGCTTCCTGATGGAGGCGGAAGTCGGCCTGTTTGCGATGAAGCGCGATCAGGTATATGAAGCGATCGAACCATTCCTGGGACATGAAGTCGAGATAGACATTGTCCAGTTGGCGCCTTTGTGTGCTTACAACTTCGTCGCTCACAACTTGATGACCGACGAATTGGAGGCGGATGTCTACGATCCCGACAATCCGCCGGAGTCGTTCGTGATCTTGAACGTGGGCACGGACACGACGGACATGGTCGTCACGAACGGTTTTCGCGTCTGGCAACGCAATATTCCGCTCGGCGGCAACCACTTCACCAAGCAACTGACCAAAGAGCTGAAACTGACTTTCGCCAAGGCGGAACATCTGAAGCGAAACGTGCGCGAGGCCGAAGATGCCAAAGCCGTGATTCAAGCGATGCGGCCGGTGTTCAACGATCTGCTGACGGAAGTACAACGCTCGATCGGTTTCTTCCAGAACATCGACCGCAGCGCAGATATCACCGGCATGATCATGCTGGGGAACGCTGTCAAGCTGCCGGGGCTGCAGCAGTACCTGGCGAAGAATCTTGGCTACGAACTGGTCGACGTCGACCATTCCAGTTGGGCGGCCAGGCTTGCCGGCCAATCCGTTTTGACGTCACCGCAGTTCAAAGAGAACATGCACGCTTTCGGCAACTGCTATGGCCTCTGCCTGCAAGGACTCGGGCGAGCCAAGCTGAACACGAATCTGCTGCCCAAAGAGATCTTGACCGAGCGTCTGATCCGGGCAAAGAAGCCGTGGGCGCTGGCCACGGCAGCGGCGCTGATGCTGGCTTTCGCCATCAACTTTTTCTTCGAGTACGCCCAGTGGTACAAGGTGCATCCGGACATGTTGCTCGGCGACGTGACTTGGAAGGAAGCCATGAGTGACGTGGACACCGTCCAGGGCGAGCTGACAACGAACGAACAGAAAGATGCCGAGCAGGTCACGAAACTTAAAAAGCTAACCGCCTTGGGTAGAGAGCTTTCAGGCAATTCCGACAGACGCCTGTTGTGGCTGGAATTAATGAAAGCGATCAACCGGGCATTGCCACAAGACGAAAACGTTGGCACGGCCGAGATCCCGGATCCAAAGGAGTCCCCCATCGCGCTGCGCAAAGAGCTGCACATCGAGTACATAGAATCCCAGTACTTTCCTGAGCTTTCCACGTGGTTCAACGGCGTGAAAGTGAAATACCTGGACGAACTCGATTACATAAGGGATACCGATCCCTCAGCGCTTCCCACGAGCGATCCAGGATCCGCGGCGGCGGATACAGCAGGCGCCGCGACGGATCCGGCTGCGCCTTCCGCGGATCCTCTTGCTGCAACAGTGGATCCTGCTGCCGGTGCGACGGATTCATCTGCTGAAGGCGGCGACACGGGGCCGAGCGGAGCGGGGTGGGTGATAGAACTCAAGGGATACCACTACTTCAACCACGATGACAACAAGAGAATCGCGGCTGGGGTCCACGTTCGCAACACTCTGATGAAGAACCTGCGCAAGCAGACCATCGAACTGCCAAGGGGCCCCGGTCAGGAAAGCGAAAGTTTCAGGATGGACGAATTGGGCATCGGTTATGTCGTTTTGACGTACGAGCCCAGGATAGAGCAGGACCACAAGATCATGAATCCCTTTTACGAAGGACCCAAGACGGGCACGGATCGTAGCGGTTTCGGCCAATTGGGGCAATTCGGACTCGGCGACACACAAGGAACAACAACCACGGAACCGGCGGAGGATGGGGCGGCGTCCGCAGGCGAGGCATCCGACACGGGCGACGAAGCGAGTGGTGCGTCAAAGGAGGAGCCGGACGAACCGCCGTACTTCGATGCTCCTAAGTTTGACTTCATTGTGCAGTTCTGCTGGCAGGAACAGATGTTGAGCGAACGACTCAATAAACGATTCGAAGCCCAGCAGGCGAGCGATGCAGCGGACGTCACAACGACCGGGGCGGACGCCACGAATACTGGGACAGACAGCACAACGACTGGGGCAGATAGCGACGGGGCAGCCCCACCCACGGGAGGTTGATCGTCATGGACAAATTGAAACCGATCATTGCTGTAATGGCAAAGCACGTGTTTTGGGCCGGATGCGGCCTGATTCTGATCGTCAGCGTCGCGACGTGGTATATGGCTCGCGGACGACTGCACGAGGAGTTCGATAAGGGGCTTGGCGACATCAAGACGAAAGTGTCGAGCGTCCAGTCGTTGAAGACGAAGGCCAGCCAGAACCCACCGAACAAGTACTCCCACGACGGTATGGACCTGCTGCACGACAGCACGCTTGAGAAAGTTGTAGAAGCCTGGAGAAAGCAGTACGAAAGGCAGGAAAACGAACCACGTCTCCAGTGGAACAGCAGGGTACTTGGCGATGATTTCGTCTTAGCCGTCAGGGATCTGAAGCCCATTGAAACGGCAGTAAGTTATCCGCCGACGCAGGAGCAGAAGCTAAGTGTTGTTGAGCGCCAACGCTACTGGAACTACGTCGAGAGACTGCTGCCTGATTTAGCTCGGCTGGTGGGGACACGCTGGGCGCCTACTGAGGCGAGCGGCGGTTTCGCCGCGCCGGGAGGAGGGCCGATGGCGCCGGCCACACGCGCCATAGAGAAGCCGCCAATTGTGGTGTGGGAGCCGCAAGATCAGAAACGCTTGATGGGCACGCATTTCAATTGGGGTGAAGCGCCGACCACACTGCAGGTGCTTTATGCCCAAGAAGATCTATGGGTACTTACGGCCTTGGCCATCATCATTGCCCAGACCAACGGTCAGATTGACTCGCGACATGAGGCCGTGGTGAAGTCGATCGAATCGATCATGATCGGTCGCGGCGTTACCGGCCGCGCCGGGCAGGTTACCCAAGTGGGACGCGGGGGCATGTCTGGCGGCATGGACTACGGGTCGGGGGGTGGTGGTAGCCCTTATGGCGGGGAGGGTGGTTCCATGGACATGGACATGGGCATGGATGGCGACGGTGGCGACGGTGGCGACGGTGGCGAACTCGGGGAAGGAACCATGGGCGGCAGCATGCCGTCTCCAAGCAGTGGAAGTATGGGCTCGGATCCTGGGAGTGGCATGGGGGCAATGACGGGCGCCTCCGGCGCGACCCGTCTCACCGCGGATCCGGCAGACGGACGATACGTGGACAACAACTACGAAACGCTGCGTGCATCAAAAATCCGCACGGCGATGACGAACAAGAGCCCCGAAGATGCGTTTTTGGTGGTTGCCAAGCGGATGCCCATCCGGCTGCGACTGGTGGTAGACCAACGCAAACTCCACCGCCTGTTGGCCACCTGCGGCAACTGCTACCTGCCCGTGGAGATTCGTCAAGTCCGCCTGAACCGAGGCAAATCATCAGGTGGCGGCGGGGGATACGATATGGGCGGAGGTGGAGGATATGACATGGGCGGCGGAATGGGCGATTCGCTCAGCGGCTCGATGGGCCTCGGCGGAGGCTACGGAGGCAGTATGGGCGAATCTTCGTACGACGAAGGAGATTCGATGGCCAACGAAGACTACTCGACCGATACGGGCGGTGGATATCCATCGTTCGGTGGAGGGATGGGTAATTTCGGCTCCACAATGGGCGACGTCAAGAACCGAACTCAAATCAGCAGCACCACCTCGCACGATGTGCCGGTGGAATTGTATGGTATCATCTATATCTACAATCCCGTTGACAAGGAATTGCAGGATAGACT
>CAZUAH010000279.1:0-17799 GCA_964617665.1 uncultured Pirellulaceae bacterium | reverse complement strand
CAAGAAATCCGAGCCGCTACTTCATGGCCACGCGCTCGCAGAGTGCGCCGCCGGATGTACGACGTCATGACGAGCTGCAATTCCTTGACCGCCACATTGTGGCGTGATTTGAGTAACTTGACCAACTCGTCGTCCGTGGGGGACACCTTCAGCGGCTTAGCCTCCAACAGACCTGGTAGATTTCGGCTCGTAGTATTGTCTTCCGGGTCCGCCGGTCGTTCTTGAGAGCCGTGCTTGGCGCCTTTGGGCGGCTCGGCACCGGACTCCTGCGCGTACACCAAAACGCGCAGGTGCAGTGTCATACTGAGGGCCACAAGCAATGCGAGAGTCATCTTGGAAGTTGTCATGGATTCGCCTCCATTCTCAAGGGATGTGTGCAGGTTTGAAGGTGCTGATAGGCCCGTCTGCTTTGTCGAATGGCTTGTCCATTATACACATCAGAACAAAGGCAAGAGAAAGAGCCCCACGGCAATGGAAAGTAAGACGGCTATGCAGATACCGTGAAGCACGCCCGCCCAGCCGGCCAGTAGGTAGCCCACACAGCCACCGATAGTTGGAAAAAGTAACGCCACGCCCCAGAAACGCACTGACGCATCGTCGCTGGTCCACATCCAGAAGACCGACGCCAACGCGGCAGTGACACCAAGGACCGCCTTCAAATCAAACTGCCAGCGTCTTGCCATCGTTTCGCCTAAACGGCTTGTTGCTAACGGGTCACTGTCGGAACCATGGATTGCCAGGGCGGTATAGAAGCTCAACGTCAACTGCTGCTTCCTTGCATCATTACGTCGCCATGTTACCTATATGGTACACGAGCAACTCCTGCGGCCAACCGAGCGGATCAAGGACTGTCCTGCAAGCATGAGCCAGTCACGATTGGCGTCGGGGACAGCAGTACAAAGAGAACCAATGCAAGTCCGTGTCTTGCGCCATCGGCTCAGTTTGTCAGGACATCGCCGCATTGAAATTCCGCCTTCTTATCGCGTCTGGCATCTCAATTTGGTAAGGTAAGCAAGACGATCGTCTATCGCGCGCTTTGTTGGATACACCGACCCGATTGACAGGCCAGGGCCGCTTCGATGCTCGCCTTCATAATCAGAGTTGCTGTTGTCGTGCTGATCGGCTATGCCATCTGGCGTCTGGTGCGTCCGCGGTATGACTTGGAGATTGTGATCGACGAAGACGGCGTCGCACAATGCGAAGGTCTCCCGAAAGCACAAACGAGAGAAATGCTGGAGTTTCTCAACGAGCTACCCCTCGACGGTCAACTCATCATCCGCGCTCGACGTCAAGCGGGTGGGTACTGGCGGATTGACTTCAAGGGCAGCCTTCATCCCAGCACGCGGCAACGGATCCGAAACTTCCTGAATACCGTCATTCAGTGAGACAGCCGCCTATTTCGTCTGGCCGCTAGGCCAAGCTTGCACATCGCTCTCTGCGACCGAGAGTTCACATGACTCTTTCTATGAGGGGAGTGCCGCCATGAAAGACATGATTCTGCGTCTGCTGAAATCCGAGAACGGCCCTTCTCCAACCGCTTATGCGGCGATCCTGGGCATGATCGCTCTTGGCTACGTGGTAGCTTGCCGCTTGCTGTTGAGCTGAATCGCCAATTTGCCACGCTCCGCATCTGCCTCGTCCGCTGCAATCTGTTGAACGCCCTCCGAGCCCGCGTGTGAAGTTTTAACGATTATTCCGATCGTGCCGTCTATTCCTTGTGTGCCGACTGCCTGCATTCCCTCATGCGAGGCACTAACGGTTCTATTAATCCGAGGGTACTGGGAATACCGATCTTGCCATTTGTCAGGCAAATAACGGCTATACCAATGGATGACCCCTGAAACACGCGAAGGGATACGCGATGAAACGAACCGCTCTCTTGATCCTTCTGCTTGCCGGAATGATCATCGTCCAGATCGGCTGCCGGGCTAGTGGTCGTCGCCGCAGCAATGTCGGCCGCAACATTCAGTCTACGCCCGCACGCGCGAACGTCTCTGATGCGGGCCTCATTCCGCCGGCACCACCTCCCCCGTAAGATCTGTCCAGCCGGCGCACAAGAACGGATGGGGACGTGATGCTCTATCAAGTCCCTCAGCGCAGAACGGCTCTAACGCCGTATCGGATCGGTGGCTCGCCGCGTTGGTGTGCGCCGATATCGGGCGCGGTGCCGGTATACCCCTCGTTGAAGTTGGGGATCACTTGTCCGGCACTCACGCCGGGACTGTCTGGCGCCAATTGGAAGCTGCCAATCTTGGACGCCGGATTCAGACCTGCGCCTTCGGCGTAGATCGGCTCGCCGCGCACACCGTGCTTCTCATGCCCCTCCGGAACTTGGCCGTTGAAGAGGTCAAAGTCGTAGTCATTGTCGATATTTCGCTTGTCGCTGCTGGCGCAGAGGTTCTCAGGCGATCGCACGTGGAGGATGTTGTTCCGCGAGACCGTGTGCTTGACGATCCGTCCACCGCCAAGGCCGCCCGTCGGGAGCCACTCATCCGACTTGAACACAGTATTGTGGAAGATATACATGTGTCCGGTCATCCACTTCTCGCCGCCGGCGAACCCCATCTTCAGGAAGTACCCGCCGCTGTGATCCGGTCGCCACTGGCTGCGAGCGCACACGTTGCGCCAGATGTAGAGCGGCCCGATCGATGTCGCCGCGTTACCAATCATCATCATGGATTGCGTGATGTAGTTGTCCCAGATCCGGTTGTTGCGGTTGCCTCCTTCCACCTCCAGACCGTCATCCCAACAGTGGCTCACGTAGTTGCCGTAAATGTCCGAGTCCGGCCCCGGTGAACCGCGGAAGCTTCCATTGCTGCCGCCACCTATGATGTCATTGTACATGTGGTCCATATCAGACCAGCATTCGTTATACCGGATCACATGGTTACCGCCGGCATTGAACAGACTGATGCACTGCGGCCCTCGAGAGTGCGTTGGATACTTCGGCTCGTACCAGTTGCTGCCATCGAACGTCGGATCATGTAGCTTGCAGCGTTGGATGATCAGACGCTGCAATGTATCGCAGCTTGAGAGTATGGCCGATTCATAGTTGAACCCAAAACCCGTCTTGGGATTCAGCCGGCCCCAATCTGATACGTCGCAGTCCTCGATGATGATATCGTGACCGCCTGTGATTAGAATGGCGCCAATCGGCCTCGAACTGGTGCTGTCCGCCGCGCCGGCCCCTTTCACCTTGAGGCCACGGACGATCACATGCGAGGCGTCGATCGTGATACAGCTATTGTGCTTGTGACGGACGTCGATCGTCGCGCCCTGGCCATCGTAGACCCGGTAAGCCTCAGCCTTGCCGGACTCAGTGATCGCCAGCGGCGTGTCACGATCATCTACGCGTACCGTCTCGCCCTCTGGGAAATCCTCGCTCCATGTCGTGGCCGTCAAATTCGCGGTCGTCGAGGTGCCAGCCAGCGTCAGTTGGATCTCGTACGTCGTGGCCGGAGTGAGGTGGACGATACTGCCGCGGTAGTCAGTCAGATCCTCTTCCGTATCAGCAATAGGATTGTAGCGCATGGGCAAGGCCTCCTTCCAATCGGAGGCGTCCTGCGCCCGGTAACGCATAAGGACCTCTTTGTCGGCACTCCCGCCCGGCGGCGACCAGTAAAGGCCCAGACAGTGAAACGTGGGGATCGCAAACGGAGCGCCGTCCGTTCGGACGGTCTCGGCTTGCGCCGGTCGGCTCGCGAAAAGCAAACACAGCAGTGCGGCTGACAACGCGATGTTGAGGAATGTGAGTTTCATTGACGCGGTCCTCTCTGTTTTCCAGCTAGACGTCGTACATGGCCAGGATATTCTCGATAGGCGTGTCTGGCGTGATTTCATGCGATGGCCCCAGGACAATTCCTCCATCGAGTCCGAACAGTTCTTCCGCCTCGCGCACGGCAGCACGAACGTCCGAAACCGTTCCATAGGGCAAGAGTTGTTGCACGTCGATGCCGCCGTGCCAGCAGACATTGTTGCCATACCTTTTCTTGAGAGTCTTCAAATCCATCTCGAACGCTGACGTTTGCACGGGATCCAGGATATCCACGCCGATGTCGATCAGCGTGGGAATGATGGGATGGAAACTCCCGCAACAATGGTAGAAGATCTTCAAGTCGTGTTTCTTGGCATCCGCGTACAGCGTCTCGTACCACTTCTTCAGGTAGCGGTTCCAGTGCGTTGGGCTCATCATCATGCCGCTTTGCATGGCGATGTCGTCCCACAACACGTAGTGATCCAACTGGTCTCCCACTTGCTCAAGCACACGGCGGTTGAACTCGACGGCGACTTCGCCCACCTTGTTGAAGATCGCTTCGGCAAGAACTGGCTCGGCCGTCATGTCCATCAGCAACCGGTCCATACCGCGGAGCCTGGCCGCGAGCATGAACACGTGATTCAGCCGGCCCGTGCTCGTCAATGCACGTTTGGTCAGGCTTTCGTCGACCGCCATACCCGCGAAATCAAAATCGTCGAGGCACGGTGATGGGTACGCGTCGATTTCCTGCACCGACGACAACGAAGCCATGGGGTGGTCGATCCAATGCACGTACTTGTGGGTCGGGGTGGCCGCCTGCCGCGGGACCAGGCCCCAGACATAGTCGATGTGGTAGAGACTGTGCGAATCGTCAAGCGGCCCGACGTACTTCGGCGAGACCCTGGCGTAGCGGCCCATGGAAGAGCCGCCGGAGAACAAGTCCGCCCCCAGTCGCTCGGCCAGCTCAGACCAATTCTCGTCCACCGGCCCCAGCCCAAAATGCTCGCATAGAATCGCATCTGTCTCCGGTAGACCGCGATACATGACGGGCATTCGGTCAACTTGGCCATGGTCGATCGCCGCGAGTACTCGCTGCCGGGCGGATTCCATAGTCATCGTCAGTGCTCCATGCGAAACTGTTCATTCACTTCACGACAGGCCGCAAACCTACCGCAAACGGTTGCTACCTGTGGTTTCGTCTGACGAACAGGTTATCATATTCTGCGACGCTGTTCACACTACACCCTAGGAGCAAGACCATGAAAACACGAGCAATTTTGGCAGCAACGGTGGTTCTCGGATTGGCGAACGTTCTTGTCGCGGACGAGCAGGACACGCGAGTGTTCGAGATGCGGACCTACTATGCGGCCCCCGGCCGACTGGACGACCTCGAAGCCCGCTTCCGCGACCACACCCTCAAACTGTTCGAGAAGCATGGCCTGACAAACATCGGCTATTGGACGCCTATCGAGAATTCTGATAACAAGTTGGTCTACGTATTGGCCTTTCCCAGTGCAGAAGCCAAGGCCGCGGCGTGGAAAGCGTTCTTCGCGGATACTGAATGGCAGAAAGTGCGAAAACAGACCCAGGCCAATGGGCGGCTTGTCACAAAAGTCGAATCCGTCCTGTTGTCTGCCACGGACTATTCGCCACAGGTCAAACCCACTGCGACCGGTGATCGAGTCTTCGAGTTGCGAACGTACACCGCCTCGCCAGGCAATCTGAAACACTTGAACGCCCGTTTCCGCGATCACACAGTCGAGCTGTTCAAGAAGCACGGCATCACCAACATCGCATACTGGAATCCAATAGAAGGTCAGCCGGGCGCCGGCGAGAAATTGGTGTACATCATCGCCCACAAGAGCGTGGAAGCTGCCAAGGAGTCCTTTGGGACGTTCCGCAAAGACCCCGCCTGGATTGCCGCCCGTAAGGCTTCGGAGGAGAAAGCCGGTGGTTCGCTGACCGTCAGAGGAGGCGTCAAATCCGAGTTCATGAACGCCTCCGATTACTCGCCGATGCGGTGAAGTCTTTGGCCGACCGGCAACAGATTCGTCCATCAGTGCGGCAATGTCCAGAAGGAGGACGTTATGGCAGAAGACAAAGTGAATGTCGCGATTATTGGACTTGGCTTTGGCACACAGTTCATTCCCATCTACAAGCGGCACAAGCAAGCCAACATGTACGCCATCTGTCGCCGGTCGGAAAGAGAATTGCACGAAATCGGCGACATTTTCGAGGTGGAGAGACGTTATTCACGATACGAGGACGTCTTAGCCGATTCAGCCGTCGACTTTGTACACATCAACACACCCATCCCCGATCATGGGCCCATGTCGATCGCGGCGCTGAAGGCAGGCAAACACGTGATGTGCACGGTGCCGATGGCCACGTCTGTAGATGACTGCCGACAGATCGTCGAACTGGTACAGGAAACCGGGCTTAAGTACATGATGGCCGAGACGGTCATCTACTCCCGTGAGTTCCTCTACGTGCGGGAACTCTTCGAGAAGGGCGAGTTAGGCAAGATTCAGTTTCTCCAGGCCAGCCACCAGCAGGACATGGACGGCTGGCCCGAATACTGGCCGGGTTTGCCTCCGATGCACTACGCAACGCACTGTGTCAGCCCGTGCCTGGCCCTGACGCGCGATGAAGCAAAGCACGTTTCCTGCTATGGTTCCGGAACGATTCGCGAGGAACTCGTGGAGAAGTACGGCTCGCCATTCGCGGTCGAGACCGCAACCTTCAGTTTCCGTAATTCCGACCTTTCCGCCAGGGTCTACCGATCGCTGTTTGACACGGCTCGTCAGTATCGTGAGAGCTTCGACGTGTACGGCTCCAAAAAGACATTCGAGTGGCCACTGATCGAAGGCGAAGGTCCGGTCCTGCACACGGCGAAAAAGGCGCAAGCCGAATCGGCCGAGCGAGTGAAGGTACCCGATTATGCCCACCTGTTGCCCGAGGAAATTCAACCGTTCACGACGAAGACGTTCTTGGAGTTGGACGAGTACCGCCACCTGTCTTCGAGCGAAGGAGCGGACCCCGATGGGACCCACTCGCACCTGGTCACCGATCCCGGATCCCTTGAGGGCCACGGAGGTTCACATCCACACCTGGCACACGAATTCCTTTCGGCCCTGCTGGAGGACCGTGACCCGTTTCCGAACGCCGTTCAATCAGCCAACTATACCTGCGTGGGAATCCTAGCGCACGAGTCCGCAATGAAAGACGGCGAGAGACTCCCGCTTCCAGATTTCGCACTGCAACCCGAGTGACTTCCGGCGGAAAGTCACCGAGGACGGTCTCGAAACCGGGAGGGCGAGGCTCCCGCCGAGCCGTAACCTGGGGAAGACACGGCTCAGCAGGAGCTTCGCCCTCCCAACAACTAGCTTTGACCCCGCGCACAAATCGAACACCCCACCCAACACCAAGGAGCCATCGCAATGACGACAGGTCGATCCATGACTCGACGGACGTTTGTTGAGCAGACTGCGGCAGCAGCCGCGCTTCCGCTGTTGGCCGGCGGATCAACTGCACCGGCCGCAGAAGCAGAGTCCGAGGCCGCCGCTGAAGTGCCCGACGGGCGCAAGCTCCGAATCGGAATCGTGGGGTTGGGCGGTCGCGGTAGCTGGATTGCCAATTTGTTCAAGCAGCACCCGGGATACGAGATTGCGGCGGCGGTCGACTACTTCGAGGAAACCGCCAACGCCGTCGGCGGCAGGCTTGGCGTCCCGGAGAATAAGCGGTTCAGTGGCCTGTCGGGGTACAAACGAGCGCTCGACAGTGGCCTAGACGCGCTGGTTCTGAAGGGCATTCCGTACTTCTATCCCGAGCAAACGGCCGCGGCCATCGAGGCCGGGTGCCACGTCTATATGGCCAAACCGTTCGCAGTGGACGTGCCGAGCGTATTCGCCATGCAAGCCTTGGCAAAGAAAGCCACACAAAAAAACTTGTGCCTTCTGGTCGACTATCAGTTGCCAACAGACGCTGCAAATCAGGAAGCGAAGCAGCGCATCTGTGATGATGCTTTGGGCGGCTTGGCGCACATCATTTCCGGCGGAACCTGCGGCCCGTTGCCGGATCCGCCGGTGGGTCCGACCATCGAGAACCTGTTCCGGCGAGCATGGTACTCGCACGTGCCAATGAGCGGTGATTTGTTGCTCCTGTATGACATTCACATCATCGATGGTGTCACGTGGGTAACCGGCAAACGCGCCGTGGCCGCCAGCGGGTACTCGCGCATCGTCCGCCCGGATCCCCACGGCGACCGCACGGATTGCGGAGGCGTCGTTTTTGAACTCGAGGGCGGAACCTGCTGGACCCACTCGACTCAGCTTCTGCAGAACAATTCGGTCATGTTAAACCTGGAGGCCGACCTCATGGGCCTGAAGGCCACTGCGCACATCGCCTACTCGGGCAAAGTCTTCATCCGCGGCGGCCCCAAGCACTATTCGGGGGCAACATCAAGCGGTATCTACGCCGACGGTGCCAAGGCCAACATCGCCGAGTTCTATCGCTGTGTGACCGAAGGCGATTTCGATAATCCTACACCGCACCGTTCGGTAGACAGCACCCTAACAGCCATTCTCGGCCGCGAGGCCGCAGCGCGCAAGACGCGATTAACGATGGACGAGTTGATCAAGGAAGACAAGAAGCTCGAGGTCGATCTGCGTGGGCTGAAGACGTAATGTGTTTTGAAGCTCAGAGCAACGCGACGCGTGAGTCTTGAAGTTGTGCATTCGGGATCAAGCTATGTAGGTCAGGCTGTGCCTGACCTACTAGACTGCGCGGACTGAAGACGCAGTGTATTTGGGGGGCCGAGGTAATACAACACGAGAGTTTTGAAGTCGTGCACTCGGGATCAAGTTGTTGGCCGAACGTCACAAGATGATTTTGCCCACAGATCATTTTGCCTTATCTTGTTCGGGCAAAATCATTTGTGGGCAAAATGATTCGGAAGTCGCACGGGCTGCCGTGCCACGGTGCCGAACGAGCCTCAGCCAAAGGAAAGAACCTGACCGATGCCTGATTCGCCAGACCTCCGAGAAATCACGCGATTCATTTTCGAGCTTGGCCAACTTCGCGAAGAAACGCGACACGGCTGGCTTCGGATTAACGAAACCCCGGAAAGCGTCGCTGAACATACGCAGCGCGCCGCCTGCCTCGGCTATCTTCTGGCACATTGCGAAGGTTTCGAGGATCCGAACCTGGTGGCAACGATGGTCCTTTTTCACGATATGCACGAAGTCCGAACTGGCGATGCGGACCTCGTTCAGAAACGGTACTTGCAGATCGACGAGCAGACCGCGGCATGCGAACAGAGCGACGGCCTTGGGGCCGCCGGCGAAACGATCCTTCAGATGTGGCGCGAGGTAGACGAATGCTCCACTCAAGCCGGTATAATCGCCAAAGATGCAGAAGTCCTAGAAATGGCCTTCACGGCACGTGAGCTTGTTGTTCGAGGAAATGCAGATGCCCAGAAGTGGATCGATTCTTCTTTCGGGCGAATCAAGACCGATTCCGGACAAGAACTCCTGGCGATCGTCAACGGGTCGGACCCGCGCGAGTGGTGGAAGCGAATCTGGCAGTCAGATGCAACCTAGACGAAGCTGGTCTTGCCTCAACGCGTGCGTGGCCGTGAATAGGCGATTCTGCAATTCGGTAGCGCTCTGCGGAGCTCTTCTGCGTCTGCTCTGGGTACGTGCGAGTATCGTAAGTGCATCCGCTGGACGTTTTTCAGCTTGTACAGTGGCGTCACGTCGCGCACTTGCGAATAGCGCAGGCTGAATTCGCGGAGCTTCGCCAAATTGGCCATTGGGGACAAATCGCTCACTTGCGTGTTGTCCAGGACCAGGATTTCGAGATTCTTCAACTCGGCCAGCGGTTCCAGATCGTCCACTTGCCTGGCGTACAGTTCCAGACGTCGGAGGTTCTTCAAGTCGCTGAGGGGCGTCAGGTCGGTGACCTCGTGGTTGGTCATGTACAGCCATTCGAGAGTGTCGAACTTGGAGAGTGGTGAGATATTCTCGGCAGAACACCGCAAACGGACCTCGACAATTTCGTCGAGAAACTCAATGCCGAGCAACTCCCTGAGCCTGTCAGGGCCGGGTGGTTGTGGGTTGGAGATGAACGTGCCGTTCTTGCCGTCAATCTCATACTCGTAATACACGCTTCCGCCCATCTCCTGAATCCAAGCCACAACCTCCCGTTGTGTCCTCGCACGCTGAGCTTTCCAACCGAGCCAAACGCAAAACAGCGTCAGCACGACCAGCAACGAGCGTACGCTGAATCTGAGGAAGCGAGGTCTGCGTTTAGGCGGAGCGGTCGGTGGCATGTGTTCATCTTAGAGCGAAAACGGGGAAACCACAAAGAGTACGAAGGTGCACGTAGACGGCGAAGAGGTGCTCCAGGAAAAACATAGTCAGAGGGCAAGTCAAGACTGAGACTCGGGAGGGCGAAGCTCCTGCTGAGCCGTTCTTTCCCATGGTTTCGGCTCGGCGGTTGCCTCGCCCAACTGCTGCAAACATCTTTGGCTAACGTAAACTGCTAAAAAGGGAAACGGATCGGTTGCTCAAATTGGCAAGACAAGAATCACTAAATCCCACGGATGGCAGCGCGGACCCACGGATAAGTAAGACCGAGAATTGACATCCGTGGGTCCGCGCTGCCATCCGCGGGCATTGCTCTTGTTTTCCAGGCCAAATGCGATCCAAGCAAAGATGTTTACAGCAGTGGCCTCGCCCTCCCGGTATTGAAACGCTTCGAGAGTGTCCCGGAAACGTGGAACGTCACTTAGGTGGTTCCGCGTGAATCGAGGAGATAGAATCGTCCTCATGTCCGTCTCAGGGGCGATAACGTCATCACGACGGAGTGAGATGATCACAGAGAGGGGCCGACAGCACCAATCGGCCGCTACTGAGTAGAGGATCTTGACCATGAAGAACGTATTGTGTGTTGCGATGTTGACCGTGGTTCCAACTCTTGGATTAGCGGCAGATACTGAGCCCGGTCCTCTTCCACGTCCGTTGAAATTGGAGGGACTGCACGCTTATGCGGATAAGATCCTGTGCGCGGGTGAGACGATCCGCTTTCGCGTCAGCAGCACATTGCCGTACGAGTTGTCGGTTTGTCGCCTCGGCCACCAGGTGGACGATCCGGCCGGTGACGAAGTGCTTTTCACGTTTCCCAAGTCGCCGCCCATCGATCAGCCGATCCATCTGGGGTCGTTTGCCTTCGTCGAAAAGGGATTGCCGGCTGACAAACCGCTGGAAGCCGTGACCTTGGAGTGTTGGGTCCGACCGTGGCGGCTCAATTCGTGGCAGACTTTGATTTCGCAGTATGACTATCCATCCGCTTGTGGATTCGGCCTGTTCATTGGGCCGGAAGGGAAGGTGGACTTCTATCTGGGCGATGGAGGTGCCTACCGCAAGGAACTGTCGGGCGGAGGGCCGCAACTCCAGCAACGTCGCTGGCATCACGTTGTGGCGACCTGGGATGGAAAGACGAAATCGCTATGGCTCGATGGCAAGCAGGCAGGCCAGTGGCCGTTTGATGGACCGGTTCGCGTGCCCGATGTGCCGCTTCGGTTGGGGAGTTGTGGATACGACGGGCCGGCTGTGAATATCTTGGACGGCGATATTGCCATGCCGGTCATCTACAGCCGAGCGCTGTCACAGGGCGAGATCGCAAGACGACACGAAGGCAAGGGGCTGGAACCGGCCCGCGGCGATGACGTATTGGCGTGCTGGCCATTGTGCGAAGAAGGCGGCGCTCGGATCGAAGATGGCTCTGGCAACGAACGTCACGGTCGGATTGTAAACGAGGCCACTTGGATGATCGGCGGGCCGAGTTTCGACGGCAGCAAGATTCCGCGTTACGGCGACTATGATCCGGCGAAGGATGCGATGCGAGGCCATGGTCTGCGGTTCGCGTCGGACGATCTTTACGATTGCCGCTGGAAGGTGACCCACGAATACCGCATACCCAAAACCGCAAAGCCGGGCCTTTACGTTGGACGGTTCCGCTTCGAGATCGATGGCGTGCCGCGTCTGTACCATGCAACGTTCGTTGTGAAGCGAGCCAAAGATCAACCGAAGGCCCCGATTCTGGTCATCGCGTCGACAAACTCTTGGCTTGCCTACATGGCGACTGCCTTCCCTGTGCAGCCGCCGGGACTGCTGTATCACTGGGGCACGGGCGGTATCGCCAACAGCCCGGGCAACCCGCCGGCGTATTGCATGTACCGCAACCATCACGGCGGTCTGCCGGCCTACAAAGTCGGCGTCAACAAGCCTTGGCCAAATGCCGGTCCGTACGTGCTGTACGCGAGTGGCGGCTCGGGATACAGCCATTTGACGCGAGCCGAACGATTCGCGTTGGTTTGGCTGGAAAAGTGCGGCTACGACTATGACATGGTGGGGGACATAGATGTACATCGAAATCCGGACATTCTGTCCGACTACAAGGTGGTGGTGATCAACGGCCACGGCGAGTATTGGTCGCGGGAGGCTTATGACGGATTGGACCGATACCTCTGCAACGGCGGGGATGTCCTCGTTCTGTCGGGCAACGTGATGGTATGGCGTGTGAGCTTCAATGAAGACGAGACAATCATGGAGTGTCGCAAGTTGGGGGCCGGGCTGGGCGGACGCGCGGGCTGTACCGTGGGCGAACTGTGGCACACTCAAGACAAGCGGCGCGGCAACTTGATGCGCGAGTGCGATATACCGGCCTGGAAGGTCATCGGACTGAGTATGTTTGGCTGGGCCGGGATCGGACCCAACGATTTCGGCTTGTACGAAGCCGAAGATCCGGACCATTTCCTGTTCCAAGAGCCGGAAAAGGTGGGCCTGAAGAAAGGCGAAGCGTTTGGCGGCGATCCCGGCGGCGGCCTGCCTCGATCCGTGGGCCACGAATGCGACGTGCGTATGGGGATGTTTCGCGAGCTGACGACGACGGTGCCCGCCGGGGCCACGCTGCCCGAGGAGCCCGGCGGGATCACCACGCTGGCCAACGGTGTGCTGCCGAGGTACAGCGGCTTCGACTACTTCACCCGTTCTGTGAAGTTGGAAGACGCGGTAGTGGCACACATGATCTACTGGGAACGCCCCCAGGGCGGGCGCGTCTTCCATGCCGGTTCGCTCGGATCAGGCTGGGGACTATCCGTCGATCCAAAGTTCCAGACGCTCATAAGAAACGTGCTGCATCACTTCGGCGTGAAACGCGAGAAGTGATGCGAGTTTCGCCCTCGCAGGTCACAGCAAATGGTCTGCCACGGGCTTGCGCCTAAGCGGACGAATCAACACGCTCTCGGAAGAATCGTTTTCTCGGCGACGATCTTGCGGAATCTTGCCTTTTTCTCCAATCCACTTGGTTGACCATCTAGGAAGCTTGGGATAGAGTGTTCGACTTATGATACTGTGATTTATTTCGCAGGATCAACATACTTTGATGGGACGCGCATCGGCGCAAGAACAACGGACTTGATAGATAGGGTTTTGACTCCACCATTTTTGAGCTCTCCTTACTGGTGTGAATGCCCCTCAAGAGACGCGTGATCCAGTAGGCGCAGCGGTTCAGTGGGTCGCGCAGATAACGACGATTGCTGTGGAGGTCGTCGTTTTCATCGTGGTGGGAAGGTGGTTGGACGCGAAGTTCGGAACCTCCTTCTGCACGCCTATCGGGGCGATATTGGGGCCGTCCCTAGGGTTCTTGCACTTGTTGGCCATGACTGGCGCGTTCGGTCGGAAGCAGAAGAACAAGCAGAACAACGGCACAGATAGAGATCGCAGGCAGTGAACGGCAACGATTCTGTCAATTCGCCAGCCCCTGACCGCCCCGCCAAACTTCGGCGCGCCTGCATCATTCTGACATTGGTAACACTCCTGGCCTTTCCAGCTTTTGCCGGAGTGGGTTACTGGCGAAACGGTATGGCGGGCATTCAAGCCGCCGGTGTGGCCGCGGCCATCTGTTGGATTGGCGCCATCATCGCTTTGCTGTGCGGCGGTTTGATGCGAGGCACGGAGAATGCGGTAAACGGCGTCCTGCTGGGCATGCTATTTCGGATGGGTATACCCTTGGGCGGCGGATTTGCCCTGCATCAACTGAGTGAGGGTCTCGCGAAGGCTGGCGTGTTTGGTATGATCTTGGCCTATTACTTCGTTACGTTGTTTGCCGAGACATTGTTGGCGGTGAAGTTGGTCAGCCCGACGGGCAATAAAAAAAAAGCGATTGAGGCTTCATAAGACATGGCGTCACCGGTACTGCACATCAAGGACGCTTACTACTTCGAGGTGCCGAAGTTTCTGTGCCCCTCGAACCGCGAAGGCAAAGCGGACTTTCCCGATGTCTGGGTGAAACTGGACGAGAAGTTCCAGCTCTGGGAAGCGAAACAGTTGCACGGCAAGTTGTCGCAAATCACAAGCGACGTGCCGGCGGAAGACGAATTGTTGAAGCAGTACGAGGACTGGAAGCACCACGACCACGCGAATTTCGCCAAGCCGTTGGACGTGATGCTCGAAGAGCATGCCAACCAATCTCGTGAACAATACGACAAGCTGGTCACCTCCGGCGATCTAGATGCCGACGCGACTTCGTTCCAGAAGCACCTTGAAGACTCGCACGCACCGTACGCATGGTTCAGCAGGAACGTCGGCGACGAGAGCTTCGACGACGGATGGCAAACCGCCAAAGACGAAGCCGGTGACGTCACTCAATTCGCAGCGGTAACCGACGAAGCGTACGCTTGGACGCCGAAAGAAATCGAACAATACAATCAACACCTAAGCGGCAAAATCCTCATTCCCCAGCCGCTTGGCGAATTACGCAATCTATACGAACCCGAATCGGGCTTCTGTATTTCCAAGTTCATGATCATTCAGGTGGCTGTTGGCCTGATCATGTTCTTCCTCTTCTGGCGTCTGGGAAAGAAACTTGCCTCGGGCGGCGCTCCGCGCGGGCGGCTGACGAATTTGTTGGAATCGTTCCTGGTCTATTTGCGAGACAACGTCGCAAAACCGGCCATCGGCGAACATGACGCCGATCGATTCGTGCCGCTGTTGTGGACGTTCTTTATGTTTGTCTTAGGGTGCAATCTCTGTGGGATGCTCCCTTGGGTCGGAGCTCCCACCGGTTCATTCGGCGTTACGACGGGCTTGGCCGCGGTGACACTCGTAACGGGCATGATTTGCGGTATGCGCAAATTCGGGCCGCTCGGCTACTTCACCAATCAAGTCCCCTCGATGGACTTGCCGCTGATACTGGCGATTCCCATCAAGCCGATGATTTTGGTCATTGAGGTTGTGGGCCTCGGTATCCGGCATGCTGTGTTGGCCATTCGTTTGTTAGCCAACATGGTGGCGGGCCATTTGGTGTTGTTGGGGATTATGGGACTGGCGTTTGGCGCGGCTGCCGCCGTCAGTTTCGCGGGTGCGCCCGATTGGACATGGTGGTTGACTGCGACGATTTCGATCGTTGCCTCGACTCTATTCAGTCTCTTGGAACTGCTAGTCGCATTCTTGCAGGCGTACATTTTCACGTTTTTGTCGGCATTGTTTATCGGCGCTGTGATACATCATCACTGATGTAGACGGCCCCGATGGCAGGAAACACGTTCGTTGATCTTTCGAAAAGGAGATGGGTTCCGTGAACAAGATTGCAAAGATTCTGGTTTTGAGTCTCGGTATGGTGCTCGTCGTCGCCGCGCCGGTGTTTGCTCAGGGCGAAGGAACGACGGGTTCTGATCGGCCGTACATCGAATTCTCCCAGTACTTCGGTTTGGGACTCACGGTGATCGGTGCGGCGTACGGAATCGGCAAGTTGGCCAGCAGTGCGTACGAAGGCATGTCGCGCCAGCCGGAGGTGGCAGGCAACATCCAGACGGCGATGATCATCGCGGCAGCGTTGATCGAAGGTTTTACCTTCTTCGCCTTGTACATCTGCATGGTCGGAAATGCGATGGGCGGCTAGAACGCACCGAGCGATTGGGAGTTAGAGCGTGTTTACTCGGATCTTTCGCGGCTGTTCTATAGGCGTGTTCGTCTTGCTGATTGGTTTCGCCTGTTCCTCGGCGTGGGCGGGCGCTGATCCCACATCCGAAGCCGGTGCTTCCGAAGGTGGCGGCCACGGTGATGCAGCTCAGGGCAACGCTGGTCACGACGATGCGCACCACGACACTTCTGATTTGGGTCACGGCAACGCCACCGCTGAGTTGGAGAAACCGGAGGAATGGCGTTACGAGTTGGCTCTGTGTACCTTCGCCGTGTTCGTCCTGCTGCTGCTGCTGCTGAGGGCGTTCGCCTGGAAGCCGATCATGGCGGCTTTGGAGAAGCGCGAGTCGGGTATCGCAGCGCGAATCGAGGAGGCGGAACGCGGCACCCAAAAGGCGGCTGAAACGCTGCAGCAATACGAGGCGAAACTGGCCGCGGCGGCTGGCGAAGCGGCGGATATCGTCGCGAAAGGCCGTCGAGACGCCGAGGCGGTGGCCGAGCGTGTTCGCGACGAAGCCCACCAGGACGCCGAGCGGGAGCGCGAGCGGGCGGATGCCGACATCGACGCCGCCAAGAACGCGGCACTGCGTCAGCTTACCGAGCAGGGTGCGGACTTGGCCGTTCTGTTGGCAGGCAGAATCGTCCGCCGAGAGATCAGCGCCGACGAGCATGCGACGTTGATCTCCGACGCTTTGGAGCAGTTCCCCAGTAACAACTAGAGAGAGTGGGGGACGCAGGCCGTCCCGGCGACTGAGACCTGCCCCATTAATTGGTCGAACTCAACTATGGTAGACGTCAAACAACCAACCGTATTCGACTCGGAGCAGACGCACTTGGGCGACGTGTATGCCAAGGCGCTGCTCGGCGCGACCGAGAACGCCGGCAATACCGAGCAAGTATTGGACGAGTTCGATGCGATTGTCGGCGATGTGCTGGACAAACTGCCCAAGCTGGACGCCGCCTTGGCCTCGCCTCGCGTACCCGAGGAAGCCAAGCTACAAATGCTGGACAAGGCATTCGGCGGCAAGATATCGGTTACGCTGCTCAGTTTCCTGAAAGTGGTTTGCGAACATCGACGATTCGACTGTGTGCGCGCCATGAATCGAGCGGCACACACGCTTCAGAACGAACTGACCGGCCGAGTCGACGTGCAGATCACGACGGTCGAGCCGCTGACCGACCAACTGTGCTCGCGCGTCGCCGACCGCCTGGAAATATTGTTGGGAAAGAAAGTCAATCTGACGACGCAGATCGACGCCGATTTGATTGGCGGCCTGGAGGTTCGCGTGGGCGACACGGTGTACGATGCCAGCGTGCTTGGCCGCCTGGGTCGCCTTCGCCAGGAGGCCGTGGAGAGAACATCCCAGGCAATTCGACAGTCGCTCGAGCGTTTCGAGACTGCGGAGTAGACGAGGATACCAATGAAGTTCAATGCAGATGAAATCGCTTCGGTCCTCCGGCAGGAGATCGAGCAGTTTGACAGCGAAGTTGACGTTCGCGAAGTCGGAACCGTAATCGAAGTCGGCGACGGCATCGCTCGCGTCCACGGTCTGTCCAACATCATGGCCAGCGAGATGGTTCAGTTTTCTGATGGCGTCGAAGGTTTGGCGTTCAACCTGGAAGAAAACAGCGTCGGCATCATCATTCTCGGCGACTACCTGAAGATCAACGAAGGCGATGAAGTCAAGGCCCTGGGGCGGTTGCTGTCGGTGCCCGTCGGCGACGCGGTGATGGGCCGCGTGATGGACCCGCTGGGCAATCCGCTTGACGGCAAGGGGCCGATTGACGCCACGGAACGACGTCCCGTCGAAGTGATCGCCACGGGTGTGGCCCAGCGTCAGCCGGTGACGGAATCGTTGCAGACGGGGCTGAAGGCCGTCGACGCCATGACGCCCATCGGCCGGGGGCAGCGTGAATTGATCATTGGCGACCGCAAGACCGGCAAAACGGCCGTTGCGATTGACGCCATCATCAATCAGCGCGATTCAGGCGTGAAGTGCTTCTACGTGGCGATCGGCCAGAAGGATTCGTCGGTTGCCGGTGTGGTCGCCGAACTGGAGA
>CAZUAH010000278.1:10614-17970 GCA_964617665.1 uncultured Pirellulaceae bacterium | reverse complement strand
GGGGTATGCTGATGATATTTGCATGGCCTTGTTCGTCGATGGTACGACCGCCTAATCGGATGAACGCGCCGGAATAGGCCGGCTGGCTCGCGTCGCTCGGCGATGTTTACTCCCGGCCGCGGAGAAAAGAGATGTTTCGCATAGTCTTCACGTCACTCGCTCTACTGGTCACGGGTTACACGGCATTCGCTCAACCGGTTGATCCGACTCAGCCGCTGCTGACCAATGAGCTGGTAAGACGGATTGATCCGCGGGCGGATTGGCCGCGAAGGCCTGCAAGCAAGGGGGCCGACAAGTTGACGGAGGCGGACGTTCTGAAGCTTTTGCCCATCGGGTATTGGCTCGCACCAACCGCTGCCGACTCCGAAAACGACTGGATCATCATCTGTGCGGAGACAACGGAATTCGTGATCGAGTTCACCGACGGAAAACTGTCATCGCGCTCGGCCACGTTTCACCCAGCGGCAAAATCCAAGAACCTGACGCTAGAGCGTTTCCGCGAACTCAAAGATGGGATGACCAAGGAGGAGGTCGAGAAGTTGTTTGGAGAGGAACTCCACCGCGCAAGGAGTGTCCCGACAGAGAACCGGACACAGCAGGTCGACAGATGGCGATATGTGCGTGGCCGTGAAATGGAAATCTACATTGCCAGGGGTAAGGTCGCGGGCGCACTTCTCAAGGCCTACATCGACAACTCGGGAAATCCAGAACGACAGGACCATTCCTTCGTTACCCTGAGGAACCTTGTTGCCAATTACGATGGGCAGCATCCTCTTGTGTGCGGGGCCGGTAGGGATTTCCCTGCGGGGCGAGAGGTGGTCTTCAGATCCAGTGAATCAGGCAAGCCAGTCCACGCGGTGTTTCCTGGCGGGGCAACGGCACCGGAGAACGTGGATGGCAGTTTTGTGCTGCATGGCCGCTACCAAGGTATCCAGAACAGAGACCGTCCTAAGCACAAACTCTACAAGAGGATACCTAGTGATTACCGCTATTTCGTTGTTGCCTCCTGGGAACGAAGGAGGTAGCGGAGGACATCCTGAACATCGCAGCGTTCGGTTGAAAACAATGCATATGAGAAGCTATTGGCTGTTGCAGCAGTATCAGTTTTGACGGGCGTCCTTGCCACAGCTGCGAGGGCGGAGACGCTCAATTGGAACGTCCGTTCGAAATTCGGCACATCCGTGGAAAGGATCCGCGAGGAAAGAAATGGGGCCCCGTTTCTCATCGCACCAGACTTCTGCTCCTCCCTGGACAACAGCCCGCTAGCCCACAGTTCCCGCCGGAAGAACCGGACGCTAGCTCGTGTCGGCTGATTTCGCCAACTCTAACTCTTAGCTTCAACAAAGCACTAGCCACCCGTAGCGGCAATTTGCTTGATGTGCCGGTCGAGAAACTGTTTGACTAGTCTGTAACGAGTGGAGTCGCTGAACTGGGAACCACCGTGCCCGGGACCCTCGACTACGTGGAGCGACGATTCCAGGTCGGCTTCCTGATACCGCTTGTGGATGTGCTCGCTTTGGCCGAGCGGCACGTGCCCGTCCTTGTCGCCGTGAAAGATGAGCAGAGGCGGATCGTCCTTTGTGAGATAATCCAGCAAGCAGTCGTCTTCACGTCCCGGAAAGTGACGCCCGGTTCCTTTCTCTTTTCGGCCACGGGAAACTGATTTTGAGGCGTTAGGCGCACAAGCGGAAAGGATGAGTGTGAATCGGTCTCAACAACCACAATCCCAGCCGCTGAAGCGTGGGGAGAGTGAACTGTGTCAAGGGCTGGCTGGCGGGATCAACTCCAGGGCGTCGAGGCCAGTGTAGTATCCGCTCGAAGTAGGATTACGGTCTACGGCTTCGATCCGTAAGATGTTTCGCTCCGCGTTGACGTCAATCGGCCCCAATTCAACCGTCTTCGTGTCAATCTTGGGCGAATAGGTATCGATTGGCTGGCCGAGTGCTCTGTCGTTGAAACTGGCTTGGAGTATTGCATAGTCCCTTGACGTTACAAACCTTGCTCGCAGTCGGTAACGGCCTGACTTGACGGATGGCGGCAGCTGCAGCTCGATGGAATCGCCTTTCTGTTGGAGTCGGATGAAGAGCAAACGACCTTGAGACAGCGGCGGAAACGACGCGACGCCAATTGCCTGTTTCGAGACGGTCACATTGTCGCTCTTCGTTTTGACGGCCAAGTCCTCGCCCTCCAACGCGCCCTGGATGCGATATGGGCTGGGCCAGTTGCCAATCCACACGGACGGTTCTCTGCTGTTGCCGTGGACGGAATAGACATCGAATCCACTAGGATTGAACTTCCCTGGGTATGTATACCGATAGCTCTGCTCCCAGGGATCGGCGGGAATGCTGGTCACATAGGGCCAGTTGCCGGTCGTAGCACGAAAACGTCCGGGTCGCTCGATGAGTTCATCGAGGCTCCTGGGATACTCGTTTGTGTCCCGGTGGAACCTCTCGATGGCCGCGTTCAGGTTGGCGATGTCCTTCGCTGCCTGATCGACCATTCCCGCGAACCGCTCCTTCTCCTCGGCCAAGTAGCGTTGCATTTGCCCGTAGAGATCCTCCCAGGGGAACTTACGCAACGAGATGCCATCCAGTCGGCAGTTCAAGCCGGGGCCGCCGGAATCTCCCGCTCTGGCCAGCGGATGGGAACCGACACACTCGAAGCGAAATGTGTAGTCGCCCGCGCCCAGTTTGTGAATACCGACCTTGTTCTCGAACCACGTTCCGTAGAGAAAATTCTCCGGCCGGTTCTCCTTCCAGGCCAGGTAGGGATCGTAGAAATCCATGGCCGGATCGAGCAGGATTTCGCCATCGGTTCCAATGAGAGAGACTTTCCACACGCCACCGGTTCGGTATAGACATTGGAATACGGAGATCGCGTACTTGCCCTCTTCCTCCACGCGGCATGGCACCTCGAACCATCCTCCAATACGCGTGTTGTCGACGTACAGTCCTCGTTTCAAATTGCAGACGCGGTTGCTACGGCGCCGGACCGTCAAGCCGTCCAACGTTCTGATTTCGTCGACCATGTTGGACGTTTCCAAGAAGATCTCGCGGTTGATGCGCTCTTCGACGGGTGGAAACCGGTCAAAAGGCTCGGCGATGGTCTTCTGGTACCAGAACGCTACCGACGAGCAGAAGTCGGGCCGAAATTTGAAGTCGTGTGTGACCGATTCGCCAGTCTCCGGATCCGTCACAAGGGAGTAACTGCGGCGTTCGATGTCGACCTTCAGCGACTTGTGAAACGTCACCGGCGCACGGACATGCCAACGGTACGCCGTGAAGCGACAGTCTTCGCCGTTGGGTTCCTTGATCGTTACGCCCGTATTGGCGTTGGTGAATTCGCGGAAGTTCCAGGCGTCGTTGAAGTAGTCTTCGCAACCGGTGCCCACGATGGACGGCTCGCGCTCGCCGTCGATATAGAAGCGGTCGTCCGATTCGCCGAACCAACTCCCATAACTGCACTGGATGGAAAAGACGGTACCCACGTAGTGTCCCTGGCCGCGACCTTCGAAAATGACGTACGGTGAAAACGGCTTGGCTGGGAACTCCTGCCGGTAGCGTGCGTGGAAATACAGCATCTCGTTAGCGGCCTTGGGCAATTCCATCCAATCGAACTGCCAGTAGACGGTCAGTTGGTTCTGTCCCTCGTTGGTCATTTCGATCCGGGCCTTCTTGCGGAAGGGCATGCGCCAGTAGCAGTTCAAAGCACGCCCGTACGAAGTGACCTGAATGGGCAGCGTGTTCACGTTCGCCCGCATCCCGTTTCCGGCAGCGAAGAAGTCGCCAATGGGCGTTTCCACCGACGGCGTCTCGGCACCGTCCCAATACATACGCAGCACCAACGTGCGGGGCCAGCGCCGATCGCGGCCGGCGATCGTAAACCACATGTGTCGGATCTCGCCCGGACCATCGAGTGTCGTAAGCGCGACCGTTTCGCCGGGCCCAATATGATAGGCATCCCGATTCGATTCGGGATCGAACACGCCACTGTATGCAGGGCGTGCCTTTCCCCTAATCGTGCTTGTTATTTCTTCGCGGGGGTCCGCGGTCGCAGTCGCGACGGCGCCCAGCGTCAATGCCAGGAGCAGGCAGGGAAACGTGGTTCGCATGATGTTTGGCTCCTCGTGAAAAAGACCCGTCCTTCCGACCACAGAGAGCGGGAAGCTATGGCAATTTCCCTTCTTCACGCTCCACGGTTGGCTGATCGGGAGACGGCTTCAGGGGTTCGTTTGCGTCGAGTAGAAATCGCACTAGGTGGTTGAACTCTTCATCGGTGAGCGCTTTTTCCAGGGCGGCGGGCATGGGTGACAGCGACGAGGTGTATCGCTCGTCGATCTCGTCATGCTGGATTCGCAGCTCTTTGCCTTCGGAATCCACCAGCAGCAGCACCTTGCCTTCGTCGCGCAGCCCCAGGCCGGTGCGCGTGAGCCCTCGATCGGTGATCACGATCGTGGTTTGGAACGCCGGGTCCACGTTTCGGCTGGGGTCCAACAGATCTTCCAGCAATCGATCCAAGCCGCGTACGCCGATCCCATCCAAATCGGGCCCGAACTTCTTGCCTTGACCGGTCATCTGATGGCATATTTCGCACTGCTTCGTGAACACGGGCCGGCCCAAGTCTACATCCGGTTTTGAGGCCAGATACGCTTGGCGCCGCTGGACGATTTGCTGGGCGATCAGTTCGTCTGCCGGCGGCAGGCTCTGCGTCAACTTGGCAATTCGATTCGTCAAGTCGGGGACCTTGGTGACTCTCAGCGCCGCCAACACGCGCAGCTCTCGGAGCAACAACGGCGAGGCCTTACCTTCGGAGATAGCGTTCAGCAACATCTCCGCTCCCACTTGCGAATTGGCCAAGCCCGCCGCAAGTGCAATTGCCAACCGGTGATGGGCGGTCAGGAGGTGCGTGTAGAACACTCGGCGGCTTTCGTCACCACCGACGTTGGACAACGCCCTGGCACTGGCGCGACGCAACGCAAAGGACTCGTCGCGATTCCCTAAGATTCCGTCAATCAGTTCGACACAGCGCGGATCGGCGATACTGACGCAGGCCTGGACCGCGGAGACTCGCTGGTCGGTCTCTTCCCCGCGATCGGCGGCAATCCGGGCGACCCGGTCGTAAAGCGGGCGCAGTCGCAATGATTCGGCCAATTGAATGCCTTCGAGTCGGTCCGCCGGCTCAGATGATGTGAGCAATCGGCCGGCCAGTTTCTCGGCCCAAGCAACCATGGGAGGCGAGAACGGGATGCCCCGCTCGGCGAGGGCTTCGCCGTAGGAACGAAATACCAACATCTGTAGTTGGGGATCGGCCTTCTGCCACGCCAAAACGTAGTCGGACACCACCTTAAGTTCATCGGTGGAAGCATGACGAGTGGCGAAGCGAATGAACTCGTCCAGCCGGGTCGGATCGTACCGGCCCGTCTTCAAGGCCGTCGACACAAACTCGGCCGCGTTGGGCTTGGGCAGCCCCAAGAGAACATCCAACAACCGTCGTCTGCGATCGGCATCGTCGTCGAAACGGGCGTACTCTCGAAAGATCTCGTCCTGGGCCAGTTGATCGCGCAACGCCATGCGAATTGTATGGATCAAGTAGGTGTCTTCACGCTCGGTGTCGTTCCATATACGCAGCAGCAGGGGAACGTTCTCTGGGTGCGGATGGCGCCCCAACGCGTCGGCAGCGGCCCGGCGCACGAAGCCATCGGCATCGAACAGTTTGCGTTGTACCAGCTTGCGTATCGGAAACGCTCCCGCGTTCCAGTCCGTCCGTTCTGCCAACGATTTCACGAGATGAACGCGTACCAGCGACGATTCGTCCTCGGACAGATCGGCAACCAATTTGTCATCCAAAGCATCTAGCCGGTGCAGAACCCACAGGCCATGCACGCGTTGGTAGGGCTCGTTTGGTGTGATCATCCAGTCGCGCACGGGCTTTACCGCACGAGTGCCGAAACGGTCCACGATTTCGTGGGTCGCCGACAACCGAACGGCCAGGTTAGGATCCGCCAGCCGAGCCCAAAGTTGCTTCAGAGTGAGTGTCGTCAGATCGGGGATCTTTCGCAGCTCGTGCGGATCGCTGTCGTCGCCTCGATAGACCACGCGCCAGATCCGGCCGCGTGTCTTGTCGCGCCGGGGATGGTTCAGCGGCACTTCGTAGTAGCCGATGATGCAATCGTAGAAGTCGGCGATGTACAGGGCTCCATCGGGGCCCAGTTTGATTTCGACGGGACGAAACCAACGATCCTCGCAAGTGACGAAATCGGGTAACTCGGTGCCGGCGAGGGATGATCCGTGAGCTGCCACTTTGTCGCAGTTCACGCGTCCCGTCACGCTGTTGCCCATGAACACGCAGTCCCGGTACTCTTCGGGAAACTGATCCGCAGCGTAGTAGGCGATCCCGGAGATGGACGTCGAGCCGTGCGAATGGTCGATCAGTTTCGGGCCGAAACCGAGACCGTCATGGGGATATCGAAAGCTGGGATAGTGAGCCCCGCGCAACAGGCAGTAGGCCGGCTTGCTGTGACAGTCGGCGGTGAACAGGTTGCCCAACGGATCAAAGGCGATCCCGTAGGGGTTCACCTGCCCGAACCACGTGTGCTCGATGTGAGAGCCGTCGACTCGGAAACGATAACCGTTGCCAGAGATCATCGTAATCGACTGCCCGTCGCTTCCCTTCACGTGCGACTCATTGGTATAACCGTGACAAGCGTAGATCCATCCGTCCAACCAGCGAGTGAAACCGTTGTTCATGCCGTGCGCGTCGGCGTTCCCGAATTCGGTATAGAGCACCGATCGTTTGTCGATCCGCCCATCCCCGTCGGTATCGTAGTATCCGAATATGCTCGGCACGCTGAACACGACGGCTCCGCCGGGAATCGGCTCGGCGCCGGTGGGCATGCTCAGCCCATCGACATAGGTGCTCACGTCGTCGTAGCGACCGTCGCCATCCGTGTCTTCAAAGACCTTCAAGCCGTCCCGCCCCGATCCGCTAGGCGGGAAAGGATACTCGATGGTGTCGGTTACCCACATCCGCCCCCGACTGTCAAAACTGATGCTCAGCGGGTTATGGATATCCGGCTCGCTCGCAACTAGTTCAATCTCAAAACCGGCGGGGACGTGGAACTTCGTCAGCTGTTCCTGCGGCGTCAACGGTCCTTCGGGCACGACGTGGGGGCGCATTTGAGCTTGCCCAACGGTACTCGGTCCTATGGCCATCACTACAGCAACTACCTCACACAACGCTCTCGCAGCTCGAATCATTGTCCACCCGCTAGTTAGTCGAGGGTATCCGGGAAATGGGAGGGGGGGGGGCCCAACAAAAAAACCGACACACAAAAAACCCCCCCCCCCCCCCCCCCCC
>CAZUAH010000278.1:0-10604 GCA_964617665.1 uncultured Pirellulaceae bacterium | reverse complement strand
GCGCCCGGGCCCGGCGCCCCCGCCGCCCCCCGCCGCGCGCCCGCCCCCCCCGCGCCCCCCCCCCTCCCGAACAATGTGAATTCACACGTATCGAGTTTCCGGACACCTTCCGTTCGTTAGCATTGTCCCTTCGGGACTGGATCAAAGAACGGGTTACCGGGGCTCCAGCAGCACGTAGTCGATTCCTGCTCGATATCCTCTCATTGCTGCGCGATTCGCACCGCTTATCTTCAGTGTGAGGCGATGGGAACCGGCCGACAGGGTGTGGTCTCCGAGCGACAACACGCCGGTCGTAGTGACATCCGGATAGTTGTACAGGTCGAGAGGATCCCCCAGCGCCTTGTCATCGAGCAGCAACTGGACGATGGCAAAATCGCGAGCCATGGTCATGGCGATCTTCAGTCGATACGTTCCCGCATGGTCGACAGGCAGATCCAGCTCCAAGCAATTGCCCGGCGTGCCGCCCGACCAGAAAAGCTGTTTGTTGCCGCTCCATTTGTCTTTGGTAAATTTCGACATGGTTTGCGTCGACGTGCGGCCGGCCGTCGAACGGAGGACTTTCAGCTCCTCGCCTTCGAGTGCCCCGGCGACACGGCCCGTATCGGCGTCGATGGTCGACGGCCTTCCTCTCTCGAATCGGTTTGCTGTGCCGACATACGGTTTCGGTTGCGCCTGCAACCACGTTTGTTTGTCCGTCGTTTTGCGGCGTTGAGTCAGGACGCTGCAGCCGATCATGCCGCCAACGACAATATCGGGGATCTGATCGTCGTTCACATCATGAACAACGAGCTGTCGCCCGACCCCCGACTCGCCGTCCGCCAGGTAGGGGATCCAATCGACACCTTGTTCCGTGCGTACCAGTCGAAACCAGTAGACGACCGCTCCGGCATCCCACATGGGACTCTTCGTGTGGTGCGACCAGAACGTCTTGCCCGTCACCATATCCTTCAAGCCATCGCCGTCCATATCGGCCAACACGACCGAATGCGGTTCGCTGAACACCAAGCCATAGCGATTGTCCTGGGGCCGGTCGTTCATGATGATGTGTTTGCGAAACTCAAGCTCATCACCTTGCCGAATTTGCTCGTACCAAGCGAGCCCAAAGTCATGGGCACCGAGGCAGGTGATCACATCGTTGTCCCCGTCGCCGTCCACGTCGAAGGCGTACATCTCCGCGCCGCCCGGCACGGCGAATTCCACTGAATGCAGGGCCCAACGCCCGGACCCGGGCGCCGATTCGGGTTGCTCGAACCAGCCGGCCCGCATCAGCATGTCCGCCTTCCCGTCGCCATTGACGTCCCCGACACCCAGCCCGTGCCCGAACTTGCTGGAGGCAATCTGCTCTGAAACCTGATGAAAAGTCCACGTCTTGAAAGGTTCGTTCCAGTCGATGGTCGCGTAGCCGAAGAAACCATCGCGCGTGCAGACCAGTTCGGGACGCTCGTCACCAACAATACTCGTGAACTGCGGCGATTCGTTCGAGACCCAATCGAAAACCTCATGCTTCTTCCAGTGCTGATCGAATTTGCCCTTTCCCGGGTTTTCGTAGACGTAGGCCGGCGTACCGGGAAACCCGACGACAAACACATCGTTACAGCCATCACCATCGAAATCGTAGATCCAGGCAAAGAAATGGTCGGCATACCGCTCGCGTGGCTGTGGTTTGGCCGGGTAAATCTCGTGCTTGGTTTGGAACTTCGGTCCTTCGTACCAATAGGGACCATAGACGATGTCCGCCGCACCATCGCCATTCAGATCACCGGCGGCCGCACCTTCCGAATAGTACACGTCGTCCAGGACCTGACGGCTGAATGAGTGCAGCACGTATTCGTCGGCGTTTGCCGACATCGGCCAGAAAGCCGCAATGGTCACAATCGCAACAGCCAGAATACACTTCGATAGGCCTCTCTCAATCGTTCTCATGGCGTCCTTCCTCTAGATGAGTTCACTTGCGTTCAATGCGAAGGCAGAATTGAGAGAGTTTGACCTCTGGTCGCCCATCATGCAACTATGCGACTGTCTGTTTTACGGGCACGCATCAACGGCTATCGATTTGGCCGGCACCTCACGTATTGCTCCTGAGAACAGTGGCTCCTCGTGCTTGGCATTTTTGAGCCATGTGTACAATGGACAACTAGAGACTGCCACGATCCAATCCAAGATCGGCGGTCCATGCATAGTCCGTTGCCGAGACAAAACAGTGAAGTTTGACACAGATCCTGGTAACACCTACGACTTGATGGAAAGAGGAGAGAAGTAACCATGTTTGCCGAAGTATCACGCGGGATGTCTTCGATCGCCAGGGGAATCTCTGTCGTTCTCGTTTCCTCGACGTTACAGATCGTGATCGCTGCCGCGGCGGAGGAGCCTGCAGTCCCCGACGATGAACTGGAGACGCCAGCCCAAATCTGGCAGCGGTGCCAGGAGACACTTCTGCCCTTCAATTTCGAGATCCAAAAGGATGAAATCGTCCCATCTGACACTCGGCCCGATATGAAGCTGCGTCGCGTCGAGGTGAAGTTCTACAGCCAGGAATTGCAGGGCAAGAAATGGGGACATCCCTGTGTGGTATACGTTCCGATCGACGAGTCGATCACCAGTTCGCCCGATCGGCTTGGCAAATGTGTGATCGTGGGGCAGCGGGGCTGGGACGGCTTGGCCACCGGCCCCTGGCGTCCTGCATTCCTCGGCAACTACGGCGAACCGATTGCTGCCGAAACGGGCTATCCCACCATGATTTGCCCGCACCCAGGTGAGTATGACGAGACACCCGGAAGGGAATTGTCCATCGGCTTCCTTCGGGACCTTTGGGCCAAGTCGCGTGACGGAGTGGACCACTCACATCTCCGTTTGGCAATCATCTATCTTCGGGCGCTTGACGTGATGGCAGAAGTATTGAGCGTGGAGAAAGAACGGATCCGCGCGATTATCGGAGGCCACAGCAAACGTGCTACCTGCGCCCATTGCGCTGCTACCGTCGATCCGCGTATCGTGGGTGTCGTCTACATGGGCAACGAATCCACCTGGGAAGAACGACATTTGACCTACCCGGAACGAGCCTTGTTCCCACCCGTGGCCGAGCGTTATACCAAGGCCAAGACGCTTTACATCGGCGGAACTAACGAAGACGGTTATACGATGTACAACATCAACCAGATCGTCGGGCTGACGGGGCTGGATTGGACGATCGCCATGGTCCCCAACTACCGCCACGCCTCGATGTCCGAGAAGCACTTCACGAATTGGAAGATGTGGACGGCCCATTGCTTCGAAGGCAGAGCTGTCACCAAGATCGGCGAACTGGCGTACGAGCAGAAGGACGAGAGCTTTGAATGGGCCGGGCGACAGTATGGCGCTGGCGGAGGCACGCTATTCCGATGCAAGATCAACACACCCAACAAGATCATTCAGGCCAAAGTTTGGTATGTCTATTGCGACGACGAGCCCTACTGGCGCGACCTGATGTGGTATCCCGAATTCATGGTCCCGCAGCCCGACGGAAGCTGGGCCGGATACGTGAAAGGCCGGCTCCCCGATGCATGGCTTGTTGAGGTCAAAGACATCGCACACGGGCGTCCCGGCTACGTGACCAGCCTGCCGCAGGACATCACCGGCAAACAAACGATGCGACGCTATTCACGAGGCTCCCGCTCTCGCAACTGGACGTCAATCACGACAAGACGATGATCCGTTCATCGAGACGGTTTCGTCCTCCCCGGTAGACGATGTCAGTCAAGAAGGAGAGCATCCTCTTTGAGGCGGACGCGCGAGACTCGCAACCTGCAGCTTTCGACCAGTGGAGATAATACTGTATGTCAAACTTGCTTCGATTTCTGATTATGGTTCTCACGTCTAACGTTGCGTCAAGCATGCTCTTCGCCTTGGATACGGAGCAGTTGGCCGCCAAACTCGAAGCAGACGTTCCTCGTCTGATGAAAGCGGAACGTGTGCCCGGCCTGTCCATGGTACTGATCCGCGACAATCGCATCGTGTGGAAGGGATGCTTCGGCGTACGGGTCGCAGGGGAACGGGCGAAGGTGGATCCGGACACGGTCTTCGAAGCGGCGTCGATGAGCAAACCCCTCTTCTCTTACGCCGTGCTGAAGCTGGCCGAGAAAGGCGAATTCGACTTGGACCGCCCTTTGGACGGCTACCTGGCCGAACCCTATCTGCCCGATCAGCCCCGGGCGAAGAAGATCACTGGGCGGATGGTTCTGCTCCACCGGACGGGATTGCCGAACTGGCGAGAAGGCGGATGGCGAAGCGGTGGGCCATTGCCGGTACAGAAAGAACCGGACACGTGTTTCACATACTCGGGCGAAGGCTACCTGTACCTGCAAACCGCAATCGAGCGGCTAACCAAACAACCGGTGACCGCCTGGATGGAGGCGTCGTTGCTGGCCCCGCTGAACATGTTTCGCAGCAGCTACAAATGGCAGGAATCGTTGAAATCGAACTTTGCTGGCGGTCATGACAAAGAGGGCAACTTCAAGACGGGGCGGCGATTCTATCAACAAGGAAACGCGGCGTATTCGCTGTACACGACGCCTACCGATTACGCTCGGTTCTTGATCGAGATGATGAAGCGGGACCGATCAGCGGAGTATTCGCTGAACGCGGAAATGATCGAGAAGATGACGACCTTGCAGGTGACGCCCCACGAGGGCAATCCGCGTTCGCGCCGCTCGCTAGGATGGGTCATCGGCACCGAGGAAGACGGCGGTTGGGTAAATCACAGCGGCAGCAATGGGAGCGGTTTTCAGTGCAATTCGCGTTTCAACATGAAGCAACAATCCGGCTCGGTGATCATGACCAACTCGTCCAACGGGCGAAAGGTGTGGGAGGCGATTCTGAAGATCATTGATTCCGCGTCCGCCGGACACGAAGCAGTTCCTGAAAAGAGGCCGGTAGACGACCGTGAGAGATTCGTGACTTGGGGACCGCAGTCACGCACGATCCGGTACGAGTATCGGCTGATGAATCCTACCTCCGAACCGGCGACAATGCTGGATGTGTACGTGCCGCTTCCCCTGGAATCGCCGCGACAGGAAATCCACTATCTCCATCTGCCGGAGAGCCGGCCATACGAGGTGATCACGGACAGGCATGGCCAGAGGCTGGTTCACTATACGTTCGATCGTCTCGAAGCCGGCGAGTGGGTGGACCTGGGATACGTCGTGGGGATCACCTTGAAGAAAATGCGATGGAATGTCTCTGCAGATGCGACCTCTGAAGGAACAGCAAATCTCACCCCTGAGGCAAGGGAACTGTACCTCAAGCCAGAGACGAACTACTCCATGGACAGCGACTTGATGCGTAGGACTGTCGCATCTTTGGTCGAAGGAGCAACGACCGACTTCGAAAAACTGGTACGCATTCACGACCATGTCACGAGTTCAATCCGGTACGTTCGGGACAACGATTGGGATCCGGCCGAAACCGTGCTCGCACGTGGAACCGGTTCCTGCAGCGAGTACAACTATGTACTCTCCGGACTCTGCCGCCTTGCCGGTTTGCCGACTCGGTGCGTCGGCGGATCGACCAACGGATTACGCGAGCTTCCTACAACGGATATGGTCTATCATCGTTGGACGGAGGTCTTTCTGTCCGGATACGGCTGGTTTCCCGTCGATTGCTCGCGCGATGCTAATCCCATTCGAGGAAAGCGGAGTCATTTCGGTCGCGTGTACGTCGATGCCATCGTCTGGTGCCGCCAAGCAGGGGGCGAAGACGACAGCCTTGGCTGGGACTACCGAGCGAAGGCCCACGTTCACGGAGATAATCCAGGCATTCGCGAAACTCATCGCACGCGTTGGTTTGAGTCTTGTCCCGAACAGGAGGTCGAGGCAACTTACACTTGGTTTCTGGATGGCACGGGGGAACGTCCTAAGCCGGACCTGCTGGAATGTGCGCTGCTGCGATGGGAGCGGGCCTCGGAGCAGAATCGTCTGAAGATGATTCACGCTTTGGCCGACGCGGGCCGCAACGTGTGCTTGCGACGTGCGGCAATGTTGCCTGAACCCGGCGGGAAACGCGAGAGCTGTATCCGGGGACTCTGCGCTTCCGAGGATCTGGCGGACACGATCATCGACAGAAGCCACGATCTCTACCGTTTTCGCAACTGGTTCAGAAGCAATGAATCGAGCTTGGTGTCTGCCGGAGAAGGCCGGTTCAACCTGACCGAGCGCGCCGGCAAAAAGGAGATCCCAATCACGACGGCGTCGTCATCGCAGATATGGTTGGACCTTGTACCCGAAGTGGTGAACGGCCTCGGCGAAACTTTGGAGATGGACGAGGACACGGCCGTCGTGATCATGCCGGTAGAGGACCAGACTCTGGCCGGCCTAGGCGAGCGGGGCAGTCCCATTTTGTCGGCGCTCAAGGAACGCGTTTCGCAGGACTTGGGAGTGAAGCTGATCGACGAGGATCACTTCGACCGTTGGATGGAGGAGCGGGGTCCGGGGAGCGGAGAGTATTGGATTTTGGCCAATGGATACAGCGACAAGATGTGCCCGGAACCAGCGCCGGATATCATCCTGGTTCCCGTTTGCATCACCAGCGAGGATAAGGAATCTGTCCTCTATCATCTTGAACTGAAGAACCTCGAACTGAGCAACACCAAGTACACCAAAGCCGTCGCCCAAATCCACCGCAAGGCAGAACCGGTATCGAGCGACCGGGGCGTACTGGTCGCGGCAGGTGACACCGTCCTGGCACGCTGGGAGCACGACTGGGTGAGTCGCAACGGATACGAATGGCCCCTGGCAGGTGTCAAAGACGTGCTTGCCGCCGCCGACGCAGCGCTCTGCAACCTGGAATGTTGCGTGTCGCTAAAAGGTCTGCCGACGGACAAGGGAGAGCGGTGCCCCTTCTACTACCGAGCCCGACCGGAGATGCTTCAGTGTCTCACGCAGGCAGGAATCGACATTGTCACGGCCGCAAACAACCACGGCGGCGATCATGGTCCAGGAGCCGTGGCTGACACCGCCACGTGGTGCGAAACGGCCGGGCTTGTTTGTGTAGGAATCGGTAGCAACGCAGCCGAGGCGGAGAAGCCCCAGTTGGCCCAAGTCGGTCCAATTCGAGTCGGTTTTGCCGGCCTGGACACCACCAAGCCCTGTTTCAGTGCAGGTGAAAACCGACCCGGCACAAATTACGCACCGGAAGATGACGACCTCCAAGCGTTCACTGAGAAAGTCAAGCGGTTGGGGCAATGGGCCGAAGGGCGTTGCGATCTTCTGATCCTGACGATCCACTGGGGCAAGAACTGGGCACGGGATACTCCGGCCGCCCATCGCGCAATGGCCCGCATCGCCTTTGAGCACGGCGTGGACCTGATTCTCGGTCACTCCGCCCATCGCCTGCAGGGCGTCGAAGTCGTAGACGGCAAAGTCGTCGTGTACGATATGGGCAACCTCCTCTTTGACTGCGAGCTCAAACCCGAAGGCCGACGGTGCGCCTTGTTTCGATTGCACCTCTCCATCAGCGGCGTTCATAAGATCGAAGTGGTTCCCACGCAAGTTTTGGAAGGCCACACGATTCTGGCCAGATACGACGAGGCCCGTCAGACTCTGTCAGAGATGCGACAACTCTGCTCGGCTCTTGGGACGGAACTCTTAACTGAGGAAGATCTGGCGAGCCGCCCCGTGGGCGTGATCCAGGTTGCTGAACCAACCTCGACTCCCCATGGCCAACCGGATCCGAATCTTGCCTGCGTCACCTTTCCCGTCGGCGAAGCGGAGATTCCGGCCACGGTTGACACCGAGTCCCTTAACCACCAGATCCCAGAGGATGCCCGAAAACCGGCCGCGCCCGTCGAACTTGCACCTAGCGTGCAACTGATTGCGTACCGATTGCCTGAGACCGCCGAAGAAGGAGGGATCCTTCAGTTTTCCACTTGGTGGCGAGTGACAGGGCCGGTTAAGCCCAATGTCATGCCGGCATTCCACATCAGTCCCAAGGGCGACACACCTCGCCGGGGAACGCCCTGGTACACACGACACGACGCGGCCGATTGGACCGTGCCGTTTTCCCGCGTCGAGCAGGGAACGGTCATCAAAGACCAGTATCCGGCCCGCCTGGCCGGACTGCCCGTCGGGCCCTGCAAAGTGTACGCCGTGGTTATAGACACCACGCGGCCCGATGGAGACCGCATCCTGGTAGAGCCACACCTGATGGGACAAGTGGAGATTGAGGCAAGGGCGAAGGCAGAATGACCGGGTAATCTCGAAGATCATTCGCTCGTCGATGCGAGATTAGGTGCCACAACAGCTATTGCGCATGGACTCTCGCAAGGATGACCCGGTTGTTTTCCCCTTTCCGTTTGCCGTAACTGACGCGACCCTCCGCGACGGTGATCCACGATTCATTGTCACTGATTCGACAGACTCCGGAATTGCCCAGCGTTGCATGATTCTCAGGGACGAGAATCTGTTCGGTTGAGCGGATGACGTGAAGCCTCGCTGGGTCAACCTGAGCCACGAACAGCGGAGCGCGATGCCGGAAGATGTGATCGTTGTCGGCCCCGCGTCGCGTGTAGACGAGGTACAGGTTTCCGCCCACGGTCAGCCAGTGTTGTTGAGTGTTGTAGCTGCCAAGTGGTGTCCCGTCATCAAACGTCCATGGCTTGTGATCCGAGTAATGGAGGCCATCCGGACTCTTGGCGACGAATGCCCCGTCGTCGGCCCGCATGGTCAGGAGGAAAGCGTCGCCGAATCGAGTGATCGACGGCTCGTAGAGACCACGTTTGGTCGGAATCGAATGCTCCGAACCGTGTTCAGCGTACGCCAGCGTTTCTCCGTCGAAGCGGCAGCGAGCCACGATCGTTGTGTAGTTGCGCTTCTTCTCGTTCTTCTGATACCGGATCGGCAGCAGGATGTCGTCGTTCGGCAAATCAACGCGCTGATGACACCCCGCATTCGGTGCGATGAAAGGCTTATCCTCATGGTCACGTTCCGGCATGTCCACAGTTCGCAAGGGGCCACACTCGCCCGTGGCAGGGTTAATGACGGCGTACGAAATCTTTTCGCGGAGTATATTCTCCTTCGTCCCGTTCTCGAAGTTGAACGTCTTCCCGGTGATCAGGATGTTGCCCGTCGCCCGATGCCATGTCGGCCACAGATCTCCCGCGACCACCTCGTAACCGTCCGGCTGCCTGATTCTACGCAGAGTAGGAACGATTTCGGGAGTTGACCATGTGACACCATGATCGCGACTGATCGAAAGGAATACATCGTGATATCGGTGCGATCCAACCTTGGCTGTTCGTGTCATCGTCGTCAGGAAATGGGGTGATTCCGTCTGCACGTAGGCCGTTCGAGCCTGCATCCAGTCCCATTCGGCATCGCCTTCCGCAATCGTCGATATCGTGACTCGCAAGTCCTGCAAATGCTTGCCGAGGAACTGCGTCATCGTCTTGCCGGCGCGCTGATAGTAAAGTCTCAGGTTGTGGGGCGTGTCCTTCAGCACAACGACTTCGTGCGGGATCTTCAGTTCGCTGAACACATGCGCGAGCCGGTCGAACGCATCCGGACGGTCTTTGTCGCCATTGATGAGCAAGGCCGCGTACGCGTTTTGCCTCAACGTAGCGGATCCGCTCTCGGCAGCCGCGAGAATCGCGTCGGCGTCGCGCCACATTCCCCCGCCCCAGCTACCGGCGGCGCAAAACAGGTCGGGGTGCATCACCGATAATCGTACGGCACCCGCGCCGCCCATGGAGAACCCGGCCACGACGCGTGACTTGGCCTCGACCTTGGTGGGATAGCTCTTGTCGATCAGCGGGATCAGCTCATCCACGATCATCTTCTCCACCGTGCCGCGATAACCACTTCTTCCGCCATTTGGAAAGACGCATATGACGGGCGGTACGCTGCCGTCGCGGATGCCTTGAGCGATTTGGCTGGAGAACCCAGCCGAATCACTAGCTTCGTTGCCGTCCATGCCGTGCAGGAAGTAGATGACCGGGTAGCGTGTTTTTCCGCTGGCGTCATAGTCCGCAGGCGTCCAGACCACGTAACCGACATCGTGGCCCATGGCCTTGCTGCTCAACACTTTGTGTGTCAGTCCTGGTCCATTCGGCAAGTCTGGGTTGACCCAAGAAACAGGCGGACGCTGGCCGCAGACGTCTGTTTGCGCTGTAGTCTGCGATACCACCGTTGCACACGAGGCAAACAGTAGTATCCGAAGAGGGTTTTGCTTGATCATCAGAGGTGAGTTCATCAGGCGGTCTTTCTGCATTCCAATTGGTCTCGGACGCTTCACGCCGTCCTCCCTCCCCGTTTACCCGGACTTCGTTGTTTTCTTGGCAATACGTGAGCGACCAACGGGAGCGGACCAAGTCGCCGGAGCGGTAGCTCCGATTTGGCTGGCGGCCCTGCCGCCTTACTGAGTCTTCCGACGCAGGCGTTCGCGTTCAAGTCGCTTGCGTTGCTCCTCGGACAAGTAGGCAAGCCAGTCCTTGCGCCATGCGGCGACTTGCTCGCGAGTCTTTCTGTGCCATTGAAGACGGGCAGCGTGAATTCCGCGACCATAACCGGTGATATAGAACTGTCCTTCGTGTTCGATCACTTCCGGGGCCCATTTGCCGTTGTACCAGATGCCTGTCA
>CAZUAH010000277.1:0-17975 GCA_964617665.1 uncultured Pirellulaceae bacterium | reverse complement strand
AACCCGAACGATCGGAATATTTACGCTATAGCAACTTTGGTGCACCCGAGGGTGGGCGTCAATTTGCAGGACGCCAAAATCATCTCCAAATCGCTTGTGGCACGCCTGCACTATCGGCCAAGTTACGCCATGGTCACCGCCGAGCATGGCGATCTTCACGGCATCGTTCACCTCGAAGAGGGCCTCAAGCGTTTCTTCGGTGATCGACAACGGGCTCACCGGCAAGGGTTCATCGGTGTCGGGGTAAAGACAGTGACGAGTCAACTGCAGTTGACTATCATCCAGCATTTCGTCGTGCAACAATTGGGGCACACAGACGATGTCTCCCACGTCGACGACATCCTCCGGGTACGCGCCGTAGCGATCCAGGTAGGCTCTGCGGACACCGAGGGGCCCGAAGTTCGCACCACGGAGGATGCCTGCTCCTGTGTCGGAAGGGACTCCGAAAAGGAGAACTTTTGCCGCCGGAATTCGTTCGAGGCTTCTGAGCCACGCACGCTTCGCTCGTTCGGGGTCGTCTGTTCCATAGAGACGCTTCAGGAGTGGGGCAGCGTAGCCTTCCCCCGTGGAATGGATGTAGATGCCGCGGCCCGGCGGTCGAAGAAACAACTGCAGTCGTTGCATGGCTCGCGATGTGTTTGCCGCTTTACTGTTTCCAGAGCGTGCAGTATCAGTCAAGCATATCATCGTTTCGTCTCGATCGTTCAAAGCAAGTGCCTAGTCATATCTGCTTCAAGTTCACGGATGGGCCGTTTGTTACCCACGACCGTTCCTCGGTCAAGCACATAGAACGTGTCTCCATATTCTTTCACGAAGCCCAGGTTCTGCTCGACCAGCACAATGGTCATGGGGACAGCGCCGTCTGACGTGACCGCAATCAGTTCGCGTAGCAGCTCACCGATTGCGTCGACCGTTTTTCGTTCGATGCCTTCGGTTGGCTCGTCCAGGAGCAGAATGCGGGGCTTGCTGACGATCGCGCGCGCGAATGCCAATTGCTGCTGCTCGCCCCCGGACAGTCTTCCCGCAGCACGCCGGGTGATCGCTCGCAGTTTGGGGAAGCGATCGTAGATTTCGTCCGGGATGGTCTTGCAGCCATCGCCCCTTGCCTCCAATCCGACTCGTATGTTCTGCGCGACGGTAAGTTTTGGAAAAACGCGGCGTCCCTGTGGCACAAGCGCCACTCCAGCACGAGCACGCTTGTAGGCAGCAAGGTGGGTCAGGTCCTGGGAATCGACATGGATGTGCCCGCTGCAGGGCCGTAGGTATCCCATGATAGTTCTCATGAGCGTGGTCTTGCCGGCACCATTGCGGCCGAGGACACAGGTGACGTCCCCCGGATCCATATTCATTCCTATATTTCGGAGAGCCTCAACGCCTCCGTAGTTGAACGAGAGGTTGTCCACGTTAAGCATCAGTTGGCCCTTTCTCCCCAATAAGCACACCGAACCTTCGGGTTGGCCCAGACTTGTTCGTAAGGGCCGCTGGTGAGGATTCGTCCTTTGTGCAAGTACGTGACTTCCGCATTTAGAGAGCGTACAAAATCCATGTTGTGTTCGATCACGATGATCGCATGGCTTGCGCGCAGGTGGTTGAGCAGACTCGCCGTCTCTTGGACTTCCTCTGTCGTCAAGCCGGCGGCCGGCTCGTCCACCAGCAGAAGTTGGGGCCCGGCGACCGCCAGCATGGCCAGTTCCAGCCATTGCCGTTTGCCATGGCTCAGGAACCGGGCGGGCGTTAACGCATCACCGGACAGCCTCATCCGGTCGAGTTCTGTCCCGATGCGGTGGCGTTCGTCCCGCGACGTGCCGCGAAAGAGGTTTTGTAGCACGCCGGCGCGACGCGGGAGCGCGAGTTCCATGTTTTCATAGGCAGTCAGGCTGTCGTAGACCGTCGGCGTTTGGAACTTTCGGCCGACTCCACGTTCGGCGATTTCGCATTCCGCTTTCTGGGTGACCTCGCGGCCGTTGAAGTAGACGTGTCCCGTTGTGACTTTCGTCTTACCGCTGATGACGTCACACAAGGTCGTTTTGCCGGCACCGTTGCCGCCGACGATCACTTTCAGTTCATTCTGCCGAACGCAAAACGAGTCTATTTTCAGCGAGAAACCGTCGAGAACGACCGATACGTCCCGAAGTTCAAGCACGGGCGGCCCGGCCAGACGCGACATATGTTTGGCATTGGCAATCATCTTATTGTCCTTTCACTGAAGAGGCCGGGGCCAAGAACCGCAAGCTTGCCAGCCATGAACCGCATCGCTTTACCAGCAGTTGTCGTTTCTCGTACAGTCCCCAGCCAAGCAGGGTTGCGGTCAAAACGACGTATTTCAATTCGACACCCATGACCAGTGTTTGGAGCAAGGTCGGCATCAGTCCAAGCGCTTCCGCGGCCACAAACGCAAAGATCGTTAGCAGGGGCAGCGCCGCCGCAAGATAACCGCGCCGTGCCGCGAGACGTTGCTCGAGACAATCCCACAGCCCGATTAGACCACTGGGGACTAACACCACCGTCAAGAACATTGCTCCTTGAACAAACGGCCATGTGCTCGGGGCGTCGGAGGTCAAGGTGGAGTAGGCATAGTTCACCGCGAGCGCGCCAAAGACGGCTCCCCACAACCTTCCGCGTCCACCGAGCGCCACCCAAATCACAAACAAAATCGAATCCTCGGCGCGCATGATATTCGGGGTCACGATCCCGTTCTGCGGGACGTACAGCACGCCCGCGATGGCCGCCAAGGCGGCCGCCACGGCGAAGGCGAACACTTTATAGTACTCGGGCCGGTAACCGCTGAATCGCAGCCGAGACTCGTTGTCGCGGATGGCCACTAGGACTCGACCCAGCCGGGAACGCACAATGAAGCGGCAGGCCAGCATGGCCAGCACCAGCACGGCTGCAGAAATCAGATAGAGCCCCAGAATCCAAGATTGATCCGTATTCAGCGATTTGTGGAAATTCGTCAGACCGTTCGTCCCTCCCAGGAGCAATTCGTTGCGGCAAAAGGCGAGGAATGCGGCCAGGGCCACCGCCTGGGTGATAATCGCGAAGAAGACTCCGCGAACGCGGCTTTTGAAAATGAATAACCCGAAAACGGCAGCCAGTAGGGAAGGCAGCAGGATGGCCACCGCCAAGGCGAACGGGAATGACGAAAACGGCTTCCAGAATTGGGGAAGCGATTCCACGTTGTTGAAGAAGAAAAACTGTGGAATACTGTTGTACTCGGGGCGCACGTCGCCTCCTCCTTGCGGCAGACTGAGGTGCATCGCCATCGCATAGGCGCCCAGGCAGAAGGGCAATGCCTGGCCGAGGGATAAGACGCCGGTGTAGCCCCAAATCAGGTCGATGCCCAGGGCCGCGATGGCGAAACAGAGATAGCGTCCGAGGCGGTTCACGTTGTGATCGTCGATGACGCCCAACAGATTCAGCGCGGGAATCAACACGAATGTCATGACCAACAAGGCGATCAGGCATGTCATGCGGAGCCGTTTGACGCTCGGATGCACTTGGCCCCGGGTGCCGGTCGAACCGTCGGTCAAGCCGCAAGGAGTATTTTCATTGATCCAGGTTTTACTCATCGGCCAGTCTCCCTTTGTCTGCGAACAGGCCCCTCGGCCGCCAACGAAGAACGACAACGACAAGCATCAGCACGGCGATTTTTCCGTACACAGCTTGTAGCCACGGCTCGATGTACTTGTTTATGAAACCGAGTCCGCTGCCCGCGGCGATCACGCCGAACAGCTTGTCAACTCCGCCCAACACGACCACCAAGAAACTGTCTACGATGTATCCTTGCCCCATTTGGGGATTGAGTTTATCAAACAGGATGACGGCGCAGCCCGCCAAGCCAGCTAACCCGGTCCCCAAGGCGAAAGCTAGACTGTCGATACGGCGGGTATTGATACCGAGTGAGGCAGCCGTCTCTCGATCAAGCGTCGTCGCCCGGAGGAGAAGCCCGAACTTACTCCGGTAGAGCACGAGGTAGGTGAGTCCGACGCACACGCCGCAATACGCGATGATGAAGAGGCGATTCCACGGCAGAACTAAGCCGCGTCCGACCTCCCAACCGCCCTCAAACCAACTCGGTGGAGTTAGGGCGGTTGTATCACCGAAAATCAACCGAACGACTTGGATCAGCACTAGGCTAATGCCAAATGTCGCGAGCAACGAATCAAGCTGCCGGCCGTATAAGCGGCGGACGATGATCACTTCGCATAGCCATCCGACGGCGGCCGCGGCGACAAATGCCATCGGCATCGCAAGCAGCCAGTAAAGATCGAACAGGGACGATGGCAGGAATCTCTTGAAGCATTCGCTGACACCGAATGCCGTGAACGCGCCAATCATCATAAACTCGCCGTGCGCCATATTGATGACTCGCATCAGTCCAAAAATGATTGACAGACCGAGCGCCATGAGGATCAAGATACTGGCCAGCGATGCTCCGGAAAACGTATTCTGAATCAGACTAATTCGGCGTTGATGGCACCCGATTGCGGCGAGTGCTTCGTTGATTGCCACGACGAGTTCACGGTCCCCTTCCTCCCCGGCCACCTGCCGGACCTCGTTAAGTGCGTCTGCCGCCCCGAGAGGTGTCAGTTCGCACAGCATCCTGGCCGCGGCCAATTTCGCTGGCCGGTCGCCGTGGGCGAGTTCGATCCTGGCAATCGCGACGCGTAGTTCGTAGCTGCATGAGTCATGGGGATTTGCCGCGAGTTGACCATGAAGCAGGTCCAACACGTCCTTCTCGGCCCGTTCGCCGGCTTGGGTGATGGCATCCGTACGTTGCCGTGCATCAGGATGGAACAACATGAGCCGCGATACCAATCTGCCAATGATCTTGCGTTCGGCGCGGGGCGCCTTCCGCGTGGCACTCGGCGCATCAACGAATGCCGGCTTGCCTGCCGGCGACACAACCGGTCGGCCGGTGAGCGCATCCAGAACCGGATAGACTCGGCGGCCGGCTCCCAGGTCGTTCCGAGAGCCGTATATTGCGGGCTCGCCGTCCTGGATCCCCAGAAGACCGGCCTTGTAGGCCTCCAAGGCATGAATCAGAACTGGAGTCTCTGATTCACGAATTCTGTCATACAAGGCCAGCCGTTCGTCGCTGGTCGTCGCCCCGATCAAGGCCGACAACAGCGTTTTCGGGGCGTCGGCCGGCGCCTGCGCGGGTTCGGCGGTCATCCCTAGCCCGTTCGCGGCGACGACCAGTGCGGCAGTGATAAGGGCAAGCCGGATCACGTCAACCTCCACAATTGCCAGGCCTGAGCCGTTGATATCGACACCAGACGTTTCCATAATTGAGTGAACAGTTTCAGCCCTTCAAATACCGGCTGTATGCTTCCGGTTCGACGAGCCCGTCGCTTTTCCAGATTGCGTCAAACTGGCCGTCCGCGCGGATCTCTCCCACGTAGACGGGCTTGTGCGTGTGGTGATTGACCGCGTGCATTTGCTTGGGCCCTCCCGGAGCATCGAAGCGCAATCCAAGGACCGCCTCCTTGACTCTGTCCACGTCGAATGACCCGGCTTTCTCCACCGCAGCCTTCCAGACGTACACTCCGAAGTAGGCCGCTTCGATGGGATCGTCAGTGACTCGATCATCACCACCGGGGAGATTCTTCTTCGCGCAGTATTCCTTGAATCTTGTTACGAACTCCTCGTTCTCCGGCGTATCCAACGCCTGGAAGTAGTTCCATGCCGCCAAGTGTCCGACCAGAGCTTCCGTCTCCATGGACCGCAATTCGTCCTCGGCCACGGAAAATGCCATGATCGGGACGTCGTCGGCCGTCAGACCCTGGTTGGCAAACTCCTTATAGAAGGGCACATTGCTGTCGCCGTTGATCGTAGAGAGAACCGCCGCATTGCCACTCTCGGCGAATTTCTTGATCTTCGCGACGATTGTCTGATAGTCCGCATGTCCGAACGGAGTGTACTCTTCAACGATGTTTGACTCTGGGATTCCTTGCGCAAGCAAGTAGGCCTTGAGAATCCTGTTTGCAGTACGCGGAAAGACATAATCCGTGCCGAGCAGGTAGAACTTCTTGCAGGAGCCGCCTTCCTCGGACATGAGGTAGCCGGCGGCGGGAATCAACTGCTGGTTCGGCGTTGCTCCCGTGTAGAAGATGTTCGGACTCTGCTCCTCACCCTCGTACTGCACGGGATAGAAGAGCAAGCCGTTGTGAGCTTCAAACACAGGCAACACCGACTTACGGCTGACGGATGTCCAGCAGCCGAAGACGGCTGCAACCTTCTCTTTCAGCAGCAATTCCTTAGCCTTCTCAGCGAATAGATCCCAATTGGAGGCCGGGTCGACGACAGTCGGTTCGATCTGCTTGCCGAGAACGCCCCCTTCCGCGTTTATTTCCTCCACCGCCATCAGAACGACATCGCGAAGCGATGTTTCAGAAATGGCCATAGTGCCTGATAGGGAGTGAAGAACGCCGATCTTGACAGTTTCGGCTTCACCTTCATCAATTACTTCTGAAAGTCGACCGCCATCGTTGGATCGAAGGCAGCCGGCAATCGGAATCGTTCCGACAAGAAGAAGAATCCCATGGACAGTTTGTCGTCTCAACATCGTACGTCTCCTTTTTGGTTTGGAGTTACGGATGGTTTCCCCTTTGCAGTTGTTCGGATCAAGTGGCTCTGTTTCGTCCGCTGCAAGGATGACGATGCGCTTGAGAGGCAAACGATGTGCCAAAGCGCGAAACACGGTCGTATCAGGAGAAGGAGGAGATCTTTGACCAATGATGGTGAACAGAGAGCCGGGACTGCGCTACTTTGTGCTACGCCCAAGTAACTGAATGCACGAGCGTGTAACCAGTCGTGCCTGCCGAGCGCCAACTTCGCGTAAGTTGTTCGACGCCTGTGAAACCGTATTACGGCATGAACTCTGTCGGGAACGGGCGTTGAGACCTTCGTCACGGAGTCGACGCCCGTCCAAGCGGAAATCGTAAGTCTCTTCCGCGTTGAGCGCCGTAATATCGGTGAAAGGGCGGTGATCCTGGAGATTCGGACGAAAACCGAAACACAGCCCGTGGGAGGGATGATCGCGTGATCGGCCCTGCGGGAGTAGGTTGGCCATTTGATCACGGACTTTGGGCCAAGAAAGGATGGGCAGCGCGTTCAGTGGTGTCCTGTCTCTTCCTCTTCGATCTCTCCAGCCAGATAGTCCGTGCGTTCGGCGTTACCCTTGGGAGTCCTCCGGCCGATACCGATCCTTCTGATTGAATAGCGTCAGGTCTTTGTAGCCCCGCTCGATTTTGGCACTGTGTGGGACATCTTTCGGGATGAAGTACGTGTCCCCCTTCGTCAGCACGCGCTGTTCGCCGCCGATGGTCAGCTCGATCCGTCCATCCAATACGACACCCCACTGGGCCTCGTGAGAGTGCTCGGGAACCGCAACGTCCTTGTCAAAGGTCATGAAGATGAACTGCTGACGCTCGCCTTGGAACAGATAAGACGACACGCCCGCGATCGGTAGTTCCGCCGGCGGCAAGCTGGCAATGATCTCCGGAAAGAAAGGCTCTTCGTCCATTGGTATTGGCTCCTGTCTCTGCCTGCCTACACGTCCTCGACCGCGATCAACCGTACGACGTCTGTCAAGACCTTCACCTTATGCTTGCTGCCCTCTCCCGCTGAAATGAAGATGCCGTCACCAGCCGAGTAGTGAACAACACGACCGTCAAGATCAATCGCCATTTCTCCCGCGAGAACGTAGCCAATGTGCCCCTTTGTGCACCATTCAGGTTCAGTGAAGTCTTTGGTGAACTCAACGAGACGTAGTCTACGCCCATCCTCCTGATAGGCTTTGAATCGGGCACCTGGCAACGGCGATTGCCATTCCAGGGAATCAAAGTCAACTCTGCATTCTTCCACGACGGTCTCCTAGATGGATAGCGACGCATGCCATTCTAAGCTGAGAACTCGGCCTCAACGCTCCCGATTCGAGTGAAACGTGCGACGGTCCGATCACCGGGATCGGCCGACACCAGTTTCACCGGGGAGCCGGGGATCACCAGTTGTCCGGCCTGAAGGTGCTCGCCTCGGCTCAGGAGATGATTGGCAAGCCACCGCAGCGACTTCAGCGGTCCACCCATAATCTCGGCGCCGATTCCCGACGCCGCCAACTCGTCATTGCGGAAAATCCCAACGCCCTCCAAATCAAAATCGAGTTCCGCGGGCGAAGTCCTTCGCTCGCCAACGACAAGACCCGCAAAGATGCCGTTGGAGGCGATCAATTCTTGCGAAGTCGGCTCGCCAAACCAGAACCTGTAGTTGTGAACCTCGATTCCTGGTGCGACCCATTCGATGACCTCGAGTAGTTCCTCCTGATCTCGGATTCCCGACTGCACGTCCCGCCCAATCCTGAAAACGAACTCGGGTTCCACAGCCAAATCAATGTAGTCGCTCCAGTCGAACACCGCGTTGCCGTAGTGGATATGTGGGGCCATTAGCTGACCACAGATCGGTTCGTTCAGGCCAAACTGCTGCCGAATGGCTCTGCTCGTACAGCCAACCTTGTGGCCGACCACCTGCTCGCCCCTAGCCTCACGAGCAGCAATCACCTGCCGCTGGACTTCATAAGCATCGTCAATCGACAATGTGCCTAGATCGAACTCGAACGACGGGTCGAGCTTCTTCGACAAGTGGATTTGCAGGAACGCCTTGGCGACCTTTTCCAGATGACACATCAACGAGTCTCCAAACGAACGGAAGTTTCACCAACATTCTCTCATAGAACCAAACTACTGCAAGCTCGCAGTCGCGACGTCGTGCACCATCGTTCCCATTTCCTTCGACGCGCTCAGCTCGGCCCTGTGCGATTTGCCGTTTCGTTCGACAATATGCACTGACGTTCCGAGGCCGACGGTCGTTAGGGACTTCATGCCATGAAACCTCGTGCCAGACACTCGATGCTGCAACTTGTGGTGATCGCTTGTGCCTTGACGGCTGCGCGGTCGGCTCTTTCAGGCGAGCCATCCATCCGCGATGCCGTGCGGGAAGCTCTGCAGAAAATGGAAATCCAGCCACTGCCGGAGAAGCCGAATTGGGCCAAGCTTGAATCATCGCCTCTCTTCACGTTCGTGTGGATGTCCGACTTTCACCTTGACGGGTCGCGTTTGGAGCTTCTGAAGAAGGCACTTCGCTACGTCGACGGAAAAGTCGATCCTCATTTCGTTATGATCACGGGTGACAACAATGCTTTTGCGCCCGAGTTCGATTTTCGGGGGCGTATTCCACCCGTCACGTTTCGCAGACAGCTCTTCCTGAAGCAGTTTCTTGATCAGAACCTCCGCACGCCGTACGTCATCATCCCCGGCGACGACTGGCCGCAGGACTTCGAGAAGGTTTTCGGAGCATATCAGTTCAGCTTCGACTACGGCGGTGTGCATTTCCTGTTCGCGTCGCTCGATCGGTGCACGTACGGCGTTGAAGGACGAGCGGTTTTCGACGAGTCGACGTGGGGGTGGATGCGCAAGGATCTGAAGCGTAACGGGAACCGGCCTACCTTGTTTCTGATACACGAGACCATTGCTCCTCCGTCGTTCCTCGACGCCGACAAGACGCGGAAGATGTTGGAGGAGCATCCCAATGTGATTGCCACCTTCTGTGGACACCTGCACGCAGACGTGGAATTCAGGTTGGGTAGGCTCCAATGCTTGGTTTGCCCTGGATTGGGCCCCAATCCCCGGCATGGATTCAAGATTGTCAAGGTGTATCGGGAGGCGTTGGTCCTCAGGACGGTCGAATACAACGCCGAAAAGCAGCAGTTCGAAAAGGTCATGAAGTGGCAGCGAGTTGATATCCCTGAATCACTTCAAGCTAGCCTGCACAAACCCGGGGACCGCAGGTTCAAGAAGCAGGACTACAGCGAGGTGCCGCCACATCCCCGCAAAAGCGATCCTCAGTTGCTAGAGCGATCGCTGGAGTTAGTCGGCCCGTTGATGCGTTTTCTGGGTGAGCGAATGATCTCCACCCAGCCGTGATGTCGCTCGGTATTTGCAGATCAGCACGGTTCGCTGAATGCGGCCTCTAGATCTCTGGCGGGTAGGCCGTTTTCGTCCCAGCCTCGCTTCTCATAGTAGATGTCGAGCAGGCGGTTGAATTGGTCCTGGTCGATCGACTTTCCGGCTGTCGCTCCGGTGCGGATCGGGCACGCGTGGACTTTGTGGGGCATCGTGTCATCCTTGCGACTCATTCCAAGGCGGGCGTTGATCAGCCGGGTCAGATTGTAGACATCGTTCGACTTTTCGAGCAACTCGGCCAGAGTCATCGGCTTGCCCGTGGCGTGGGTGTAGAAGCGGGCGTAGTGTTCTTCGTTCAGGCCAAGCTCGATCCAGGGGAAGCGGCAAACGCCCAGCATATCGAACAATGGGCGGAGTGATTGGTGATAGATCACTACGTCGACCTTTTCCTCGTCGCTCCAATCTTCGCCCTCTTCGATCTCGCGAGCGATGGTCCATGCGCGAGCATGATGGGCGCCGATGTCGCTTGTGGCGTACGCCAAGGCCATGCTGGAGGCCGCTCGCGAATCATAAGCGCTCTGCTCCAGGCCTTTCACGTGCAGGACGTATTTGTCCATCTCGGGCCAACGTGCGATCACCGCTTTGGCACCATCGGCCAGTGTGTCGCCAATCCCTTTGCGGTCGCTGATCTTATGAATTAGATCGACGACGGCCTCTTCGTCTCCCCAGGTTATCGGCTGGCCGCCAAGGTCTTCAAGCGAAATGACGCCGTTTTCGTAGCCTTCCATCACGGCCCCGACCAAGTTGCCGACGGAGATGGTGTCCATCCCCAGTTCGTCGCACAGTTGATTGGCATTCAGCACAAACGAGTAGTTGTCGATTCCCAGATTCGAACCGAACATGGCGCACGATTCGTATTCGGGCCCCTCGGTCACAGTGCCGCGGTAATCGCCTTGTTTGACCAAACAGATATTGCCACAACTCATCGAGCACGAAAAGCAAGCGCTGTCACCGATCTTGTGATGGTTGATCATCGTCTCGCCGTTCAGCCGATTGACCTTCGGGAACGTGGCGTCTTTGAAGTTGTTGGTTGGCAGAATGCCCAGAGCGCTGGCATACTCCATGACCATCATCAAGCCTTCGCGTTGCCACATTTTGAAGTACTTGTGGTTTCGCATATAGTCGTTGGCGGTCGTCGTTTCGGCCATCAACGCTTGAATGTTGTGAACGGGCAAGTCCTTCGCCCCGCGCATGACGATGGCCTTCAGATTCTTGGAGCCCATGACGGCCCCCATCCCTGTGCGTCCGGCGTTGCGAGACCAATCTGCGTTGATGGCGGCAAAGCGGACCAGGTTCTCGCCCGCGCCTCCGATCACCGCCACTTTGACCTCGTGGGTGCCCAGACGTTCTTTGATCAGGCCTTCCGATTCCAGGCACGTTTTGCCGGCCAGTTCCGGCATCGGCATGATGCTGACGTCTTGTTCGTCGATGAACAGTATGGAGAGTTCATCGGCACGGCCCGTAACGCTGAGCATGTCAAAGCCGCATTGGCGCAATTCGACTCCCAGTCCGCCGCCGATGGACGAGTCGCCGTATCCGCCCGTGGCAGGTGAAATGGCCATGAACGAGCATTTGCCCGAGGACGGGAGGTAGAGCCCTGTGAGCGGGCCCGGCGCCATCACCAGCAGGTTCTCCGGCCCCAACGGATCGACTTTGTACTCCTGTGCGACGAGGTTGTCCCAGACCAGCTTCGCGCCAAAACCACGTCCGCCGACATACTTGTCGATGAAGGCGTCCGAGATTGGTGCACGCTCGGTCGTGCCGGTGGAGAGGTCGACCTTCAGATGTTTCTTGAAATAGCCAGACTCGATACTCATGGAAGAATCCTGGAAAACGGAACTGAGCGGCGGAAAGAACCAGAGAGCCGATGTGCGGCGATTACAACTCTTCCTTACCGATCTCAGCGTACCGGATGATTTTCTTTTCGCCCTTCTCGGTGAATTCGATCTCTTTCATGTGGGTGTAGCTCAGGATGTTGTTCATCCGTTTCGCCTCGCCCAACGACTGTTCGGGAATCAGCCGAATTGCTTCCTTCGGGCATTTCTCGACACACTTCGGCTCGCCGTTGCACAGATCACATTTGATCGGATGGTCCAAGTCGCTGTGGACGTAGATCGCGCCGAACGGGCAAGCATCGACGCACTTCATGCAGGATATGCAGTTGTCTTCGTCCACCGTCACGATGCCGTTGGTGCGGCTGACGGCCTCGACTGGGCACGCGTCGGCACACACGGGCACCTTGCACTGCGAACAAACGATCGGCAGTCGCATTACCGGATGAGGATAAGTGATCAACACGCGCACGGCGGCCTTCTTCGGGTTATTAACGCCGAATTTCTCGATCGCGCAGACCAATTCGCAAATCTTGCATCCGGAACAGAGTTCCGGCACTACGGCAAGTGCTTTCTTCATGAAGTAGCTCCAGAGCCAGACTGGGCGTGCAGCAGGCAGCTATACGCGGGGGGATTCGTGAAGATCTACTGGAAACACACCCCAGCCGGGTTTTATATAGAGAAGGACGCGTAACCGCCCACTCGAAGGTCAGTGCGAGTCGCACGCACGCGTATCGTCTCTGGCGCAGTAAATCACTGATCCAAACGGCGAAAAACCCGCTACAGCTATCCCTCGCGCGCTCTAAAGACCTATTGTGCAAGTGCCTGTTTTTCCGGTCAAGGGCTAAATCGGCGACCGAGCCGGGCACCTTCTCGCGGCATCAAGCGGACGATCGGGTTCGCCGCGTCCGGATGATTCGGTATCCACGAATACGAAAGAAGAGCAGGCACGCTACAAGCAACCCCGTGGACAGGCAATACCAAGCTATCCACCAATACTCGAGTTCCCAAAACTGTCGGCGTTGCCAAAGGTCCCGATTGAAGAAAAAGCCGGGAGCCCCCGCAGTTTTCAGCATATGGGTCAACCACTTGGCCATCCCAAATCCGATCCCCAGGCAGCCGATGGCGATCAGCGCTGTTTTCAGCTTGGCAGAACCCTTGCCCAAGGCTGCCCAGAATGCAAGGACGATTAGCATGGCGGAAGGCGCGGCGATGACGATGCGCCATAGTTTCAGAGAGCTAACTGCGTTAAGAAAAAACGGCATCGTAAGCATTTGTGCCGCTCGTGCGGCGCCGAGCAAGATAGCCAACACCGTGATGAAGACCAGCACATGCCGCAAGCCGAATTGCACGCGCTTTCCAGCACTGCCTTCCAGCATCTTGTCCAATTTGTGCAGTCGAAATCCAGTCAATCGAAACGCGATCGACAACAAAGCGATACTTGCCAATTCAATGAACAGGATCAAGCTCCATCGATGGTAGCCAAACGTGTCCACGAAGTGATACCAGCAATACAGCACAATACCTGCTATGACAAATGCTACTGGCAACCGCTGGTACCATTTTTCGACGCCCATAGCCGCCCACACGACCAAGAATCCCAATTGCGCGCCAGCAAATGCCGCGATTGACAGATCCGTTTTGCTGCTCCCTACGGCCGCAACGATCAAGTGCATGTTGATCATCAACAGCAGCCAAGCGAATAGCATCCATGCCAGCCACGTTTGACGAATACCTGCTCCGGCTACCATGGCAGCAACCGTCATCTCGATGATGTAGATCGAGAAGACTACCACGACGACTGTCGTCGGTATCTTCACCGGAAGTCGCCCGGTGATCGCGTCGTTCACTACCGTCAACAGGACTGGTAGAACGACGGCGATCAAAAGCACTCGCAGCCACTGCGACTTGGGAATGATGAACCCGGTGGATTCATCTATCGAATCATCAGGCGTACCGTTTGGAGTCGCCACGCTCAAGCATCTCGTGACAGAGAGGAACTACAATCTCGCGCCGGCCACGGGAGACTACCGCGCGGGCGGCTGAACGTCAAGAAACTCGAACACAACGCCGTTTTCTTCTTCGCAGGCTTGTTGACTCGAATCCTCGCGGCACAATGGGTGGATAGCGGTGGATAGCAGGCGGCCCCAAGTGCGGTGCTTTACCTCGCGTCTACCAACTCTCGAGGAGACCAACAAGATGAACGAACGAGCATCTGATTCGCATGTATCGATTGTGCGTGAGAAAACTGTCGCGTCAGGACGCACCGTTTTGATGTGGGCGGCGTGGGTGTTCCTCGTGGTCGTGACGGTCGGCCTGCCCGTGGCATCGGCTGCCGACGCACAGTACGAGGTAAGCGTCGAGAAAGACGTGATGGTGCCGATGCGTGACGGCGTTTGCTTGGCGACCGACATCTACCTGCCCACGAAAGACGGCGCAGTGATCGACGAAAAGCTGCCTACGATTCTGGAGCGTCGACCTTACAACAAGGACGGATGTGGCGGCAGCGGGCGGTATTACGCCGCGCGAGGCTATGCGTTTGTGGGTCAGGATACGCGAGGTCGCTACAAGTCGGAGGGCGTCTGGCACATGTTGACCGACGACGGTCCGGACGGAGTTGACGCTGCTGCGTGGATCGGCAAGCAGCCTTGGTCGAATAGCAAGATTGGTATGATCGGCACGTCGTATGTCGGCGGTACCCAGCACGCAATGGCCATGGCAAAGGCACCCGAACTGGTCACGATCATCCCGGTCGACGCCATGTCGAATTTGGGGTACGCCAGCATGCGTAACGGCGGCGCGTTCGAGTTGCGGTTTTGGAACTGGATTATGTTCTGCAGCCCGCGCGGCAGCCGCCAGTCGCGAGATCCAGGGACGGCGGCCGTGCTGAAAGAAATGATGGACAATCGGAAGGCATATCTGCGTAGCCTACCGCTTCGCCGCGGCACCACGCCCTTGAAACTCGCGCCCGAGTACGAGGATTGGCTGGTCGAGGCCATGAAGCACGGTGCCAACGACTCGTTCTGGGAACAGAATAACATTATCGATTATCCCGAGCGGTACAAGGACATTCCGGTGTACCTGGTAGGTGGCTGGTACGATTCCTGGGGCAGCAATACCACGGCCAACTACATGACGTTGAGCAAGACGATCCAGGGACCGGTCTATTTGATCATGGGACCTTGGATTCACGGCCGGCAGAACGCTTCATCGCACGGTCAGGTCAGTTTCGGCAAAGAGGCGGCGATCCCGGACCATTTGGGATGGCGACTCCAGTGGTACGATCATTGGCTGAAAGGCATCGACAACAAAGTCGGCAAAGAGGCCCCGTTTGCCACGCCCGTGCGTATCTTCATCATGGGTACCGGCGACGGCAGCAAGACGGCCGACGGCAAACTGAATCACGGCGGCTATTGGCGCGACGAACACGAATGGCCTTTGGCCCGGACTCGTTGTACCGAGTACTACCTTAAGGCCGACGGTGGTCTATCGACAAAACGTCCTGAGGCCAAGGCGTCGTCGACCGATTTCGTCTTCGACCCGCTTAATCCCGTACCAACGATCGGCGGCAACATCTCCTCGGGCAACGAGATCATGTTGCAGGGGGCCTGGGACCAGCGAGGCGGTGATCACATTTGGAACTCGAATGAACCTATTCCGCTTTCGGTCCGCAACGACATCGTGGTGTTCCAATCGGATCCGCTTGAGCGCGACGTGGAGGTAACCGGCGAGATTGTGGTGAAGCTCTGGGCGTCGTCTTCGGCGGTCGATACCGACTTCACCGCCAAGCTGATCGACGTCTACCCACCAAGCCCCGACTTTCCCGGTGGTTTCGACATGAACATCGGCGACGGCATTATCCGCGCTCGCTTCCGCGAGTCGATCGAGCATGAGAAGCTGATGAAGCCGGGAACAGCCTATGAATTCACCATCAAGTTGTACCCCACGTCCAACGTGTTCAAGAAAGGACACCGCATCCGCGTGGACATCTCCAGCAGCAATTTCCCACGATTCGACATCAACCCCAACACCGGCGAACCGCTGAACGGTCACCGCCGTATGATCACCGCCACAAACACGATCTATCACGACAACGAGCACCCGTCACACATACTCCTGCCCGTGATTCCGAATATGAAGTAGTCCACCGTTTCCTAATGGTGCGCAGCATAGGGTCTGAATGCCTATCCGTACCAGGAAGAGACTTCCCCAAAGCCGGGGAATACTGGTGCCGCTATCACAGGACGTTCGATAATTGGGACGTGTTGCAGATGACTTTCGTCTTGCCATCAAGAGTTTGCTTCTTGGGCATAGCTCACGTCATTGTCACCGCCATCGAACGTCCAAAATCGTCGCAAAAAAGCTGTGGCAACGTGTGATCGCGGCTGTCGCCGATTCATAGGTCGCCGTGTTGACGACATGATTCTGGCGACTTGGGCTGCGTTCTGATATCGTATGGTCTGGCTCAGTGTCTCGCACAAGGAGCTGGATCATGACGGACGAAAGCCAATCGTGTCCGGCCGAGGAACTCCTTCTGGATTTCGTTGCAGAGCTTCTAGACGAATCCACTCGACAGCACGTCCAACAGCATCTCGACGCTTGCGCCAGTTGTTCCGAATCGGTCGCGTGGATGAGCCGGAATCTCCTTAAGGAAATCACGGATGAGTTTGGGGAAGAGTCTCATCCCACAGAGGGCCTCGCTGCCGAGGAGAGCGTGGGGGCGGACACAGAGGCGTGGGGCGGAGTGGACGACGGGGAATTCGACGTCAAGCAGTTCTCGCCATCGCCCAACAAGAACGCTCTTGGTCGACTGGGCAAGTACGACATCCTCGGCGTGCTGGGACGCGGAGGCATGGGGATCGTGTTTAAGGCGTTCGACGAACAACTTCGTCGCACCGTGGCGATAAAGGTGCTAAATCGCCGATTGAGCAACAGCGTCACAGCTCGACGGCGGTTCATCCGCGAAGCCCGCGCTGCAGCAGGCATCAATCACCACAACGTGGTGACAATCCATGCAGTCGAGGAGCACGAGCATTGTCCGTTCCTGGTCATGGAATACGTGGACGGTGGCTCGCTGCGCGAACACATTCGCAAAAACAGGACACTCGATCCCTTGGAAGTCGTTCGTCTGAGCAGGGAAATCGCCGCAGGTTTAGCTGCAGCCCATGCGCAAGGCGTGATTCACCGCGACATCAAGCCTGGCAACATCATGCTGGAAGACGGTGCGGTTCGAGTCAAGATTGGCGACTTCGGACTGGCACGCGTGGCCGTCGACAATGTGGAACTCACGTCCCGAGAGTTGGCCGTCGGCACGCCGACCTACATGTCACCCGAGCAGGTCAAGGGCAACAAAGTGGACCTGCGATCTGACTTGTTCAGTCTGGGCTGTGTCATGTACGCCATGATCGCCGGCCAATCGCCTTTCCGCGGTCAGCACGCTCTTGAGGTCGCCCACAAAGTGGCGGACGTCACTCCACAGCCGCTGGAGAAGACGATCGAAGGTACGCCCGAGATGCTGTCGAATATGGTCGCCAAGTTGCTCGAAAAGGAACCCGATGATCGCTACCAGTCCGCGACCGAAGTGGCCGAGGTGCTCGGGCGATACCTAGCAATACTGAACGAAACGCCGACCGACGAGATGTCCGCTGTACTGCACGGCCGCCGGTCTCAAGGCGAAGCGGTTCGAAAGCCGCTGGCACGCTGGATCCTGATCGCATTTGCATTGGTGCCGGTCGCCGGGCTTGTTTCCTGGCCGTTTTGGTGGCCAGGAAGAGATACACCAGGGACGTCCACTGAAAATTCAACCGGGAATCAAGGGGATCGAACAGCGGATGAATACCACAGACTGGTAACGGTGGGACAAACCGACGATGCTGACGTCCAGTCAATCAACGAAGCGCTAACGATTGCGGGGCCCGGTACAGTTATTCGTGTGATCGACAATGGGACTTATACCGAAGCCATTGAATTCACCAATACAATACGACAGAGGGGCATCGTGCTGGAGTCAGATCCGGCGCAGCAACCGACGCTGACTGTGCCGGACAGCACGACGCCAGTGATTCGTATCCGTGACGTGTCCGACATAGTGATTCGTGGTTTCCGAATCGAGCCGAAGCAGAAG
>CAZUAH010000276.1:0-18062 GCA_964617665.1 uncultured Pirellulaceae bacterium | reverse complement strand
AAAACCCGAACGATCGGAATATTTACGCTATAGCAACTTTGGTGCACCCGAGACTACACCTCCTCTTCGATCACCCAAGGTTTGCGCATTTCTTCGCGTTTGAAGAGCTTCATGGCCTCGGCGTCGTCTACGTGCTGGGTCTTTGGATCTACGCTCAGCGTTTTGCCGCCCGTGCGGCAACTCATCGTCGCATAGTGAAGCGTCAGGTGGCTGTGATGGCCGATTTCGATGTCGGCGTTCGGCTTTTCGCGACTGCGGATGCACTGAACAAAATTCTCTTGATGCGGTGCATCCGGGAAGCGGCCAAACATCTGGTCTTTGACGACGGGTTGCCGGTCTTTGGTGCGAACGAAGACCTGCCATCCTCCGCCCATGCGTCCCACGTTCATCACACCCTTATCGCCGTAGATGTCGATTCGCGTGGCGACTTGCGGCCAGTAGGGAAACATGTCGCTGTTGCGGACTCCGGAGTCGATCTTGAGCATGTAGGGCGTGTAGAGTGTCAGTTCCAGAGTTACTACCAAGTCGTTGTCGTAGGTGAAAGTGGCGATCTGTGTGTCGGGCGTCTCCGCCGCACCCTCGGTATTGAACCGGCCGCCGGAACAGTAGACCTGTGTGGGAATACCGAAACCGACAATCATCCGGGCCTGATCAAACTGATGGGCCCCATCGTTTCCCAAGTCGCCGATGCAGTAGCGCCACAGGTGGTGCCAGTGATATCGCAGTGTGAAGTTGTAGTCGTGTTCCGGCGCCGGACCGTTCCACATGTCCCAGTCGAGTCCCTTCGGCGTGGGCTCGTTTTCGCGCATCGCGAAGTCGGACCAGAGCTTCTGATTCAACACGCGCACAAAATGGACTTTTCCCAACTTGCCGTCGGCGATGTACTTCCGGGCTGCCATGTTGTACGGGGCGCTGCGGTTTTGAGTGCCGACTTGGACAACCCGGTTGTACTTTTGGGCAGCTTTGACCATCTGCTGTCCTTCCCACGCGTTGTGGCAGAGCGGTTTCTCCACATAAACGTCCTTACCCGCTTGGCAGCCCCAGACTGCTGCTGGTGCGTGCCAGTGTGTGGGCGTCGCGATCACGATCGCGTCGACCGACGTGTCGTCGAGCATCTTGCGGAAGTCCTGCTCCCCTTTTGGGGCTTTACCACCCTGGCAATCCGCGATCGCCTTGGTGTGTTTGTCGATCATGTTTGTGTCGACGTCGCAGATGTAGGCGATTTCACAGTCATCACGCGATGCGAAACCTCGGGCCAACGCCGGACCGCGACTGCGACAGCCAACAATGGCCATGATGACCTTGTCGTTGGCCGGTTCCGCTCGGACGGACTCCGGGTTGTTCAGGACTGCAAGTCCAGCACCCAAGCCCAGCGCGCTGGTTTTCGATCGATCAAGAAACCTCCTGCGATTCATCCTGGTCATGACGAATGCTCCTCCCGATGAATTCGACCGCTCATAGAATCAACAGGGGTGATTGTAGTCTTCGAGTCGCCTGTGTGCACGCAACAGAGAATGCCACGTTGGTTTTTTGGAGCCAAAAGGTTGTCTTGGGCGGCGGATGGGCTTATGGTGTGAACGAAATGTGGCTACCAACACAATCCGTCAATTGACACAGGTGGTTGACCATGAATCTGGCTGTTCCAACGTGGATCGCGGGCCTGCTGGCCGGCGGAATGGGCGTGGCTCTGCTGGGCAGTGTGAAGATTGCCTTGGCACAACGGCTCAAAATAGACGAGGCGCGTCTGGGTGGACTCGTCTCCATGTTCGGCTTCGCCATGATTCCCGTGATACTGACCATGGGCTTTCTCACGGACCTTCTCGGGCCACAGTTGGTGGCAATCGTTGGGGCGGCTTTGATGGCGGCTAGTCTTGCGGTTTTGGTTGGGTCCGGTAAGTACTGGTCTGCGCTGTTGGCAGTGTTGCTCTTGAGTGCCGGTTGGTCGGCCCTGATCAATGTGCTGAACGTATTGATGCTGGGCGCATTCGGCCACAGTGATGTATTCGCGATGAATCTGGGCAATACCTTTTTCGGGCTTGGGGCCTTTCTCACGCCGCTAATCATTGCGTCCCTCTTGAAACGCGCGGGCTTTGTGTCGGCCGTGCTTGTGCTGGCATGCCTGCCACTGGCATCAGGCCTGCTGGCTGTCGCGGTGGACTTCGGCGAACTGGCTGAACGCGCCGATACCGTTCGCGCCGAAGCAACACAAAACGCTAAGCAGGAAGCCCCCGCAGACACGGCAGATTCCAACGAGGAGGCAGCCGCTGAAGAAGCGAATCCGGGCATCGGCGTGCTGCTTGTTGATCCGATCATGTGGCTGTGCGCGTTGGCGCTCCTGTTCTACGCTCCAATGGAGGCCACTATGGCAGCCTGGGCAACCACCTACCTGGCTGACAAAGGGATTTCGGAGGGAGCGTCGACGGGCCTGTTGTCCGGGTTCTGGTTGGCATTTATGCTTTCGAGGCTCGCGACAGCGTTGTCGGTGTGGGCTTGCGCTTGGTTGGCCGGTGCTACGACGCTCTTGATCATCGCGTTTTCCGTGTTGTGTCTCTTGGTCTGGATTGGCGCGGTGATCAGCCGTGGTCGCGCGATGGCCATCGCCGTGGTGATCGGAGCGGGACTCGTCTTCGGGCCGACATTCCCAACGATTGTCGGCCTCTTGACAGGCCACGTTGATCCGGCATTATCGGGCCGGGCAATCGGTCTGTTCTTCGCCGTCGGCGGCATCGGCTGGTCCGTGATTCCGATGCTGATTGGCGCCTACGCCCGCAAGACCAGCGTCCAGCGAGCATTTCTGATTGCGGTTGCGGCTGGTGTTGGCCTGATCGTAGTGGCGCTGGCACTGCACTTCACGCCTGCCAGTTGAGTGCGTATCACCTGCGTTATGAGGAAACCGTTAATGTCGCGTGAAAAGAGCAACGAGATTTTTTCCCGAGCCCAACAGCTCATGCCCGGCGGAGTGAATAGCCCGGCGAGGGCTTTTGGTGCGGTGGGCGGCGAACCAGTTGTGTTCGCCAGCGCCGAAGGAGCCCATCTGTACGATGTGGACGGCAATCGGTACATCGACTATATCGGCTCGTGGGGCCCGATGATTCTTGGGCATCGCCATCCGAAAGTGACGGCATCGATCCACGAGGCAGCTGATCGCGGCACAAGCTTCGGCGCTCCCACGGAGGCCGAGAACGAGTTGGCCGAGCTTATCATCGAGGCCGTGCCATCGGTCGAGAAGGTCCGTTTGGTGAACTCCGGCACCGAAGCCACGATGAGTGCAATTCGGCTGGCCCGCGGACATACAGGCCGCGACATCATCGTGAAGTTTGCGGGCAACTATCACGGTCACGTCGATAGCCTACTGGTCGCCGCTGGCAGTTCAGCTGCGACACTGGCCGTGCCCGACTCGCCAGGGGTTACAGCCGGCACCAGTGCGGATACGCTGATTCTGAAGTACAACGATGTCGACGGAGTGAAAGCGGCCTTCGGGGCCCACGGTTCGCGAATCGCGGGCGTCATCCTCGAACCTGTTGTCGGCAACATGGGCTGCGTGAAGCCCACGCAAGAGTTCCTCCAGACTCTGCGCGATGTGACGGAGAATAGCGGGACTCTGTTGATCTTTGACGAAGTGATGACTGGCTTCCGAGTGGCCTATGGCGGTGCGCAATCGTTGTTCGGCGTGACACCGGACCTGACTACGCTAGGCAAGATTGTTGGCGGTGGCATGCCGATTGGTGCATACGGCGGTAAGGCGGAGATCATGGAAAGCGTTCTGCCTGCCGGCAAGGTATTTCAAGCCGGCACACTAAGCGGCAATCCGGTGGCGACTGCATCCGGGATAGCCACACTGAAGGTGCTGCGAGACGAATCACCCTACAAGCGTCTTGAGGAGTTTGGGGCGAAACTGGCCGAGGGGCTGACCAGCGCCGCCACCGATGCCGGAATGCCTCACACCGTGGCTCGCATCGGCAGCATGATGACTTTGTTCTTCAATCCAGATCCGGTGACCGACTGGGACGTGGCCGCCAAATGTGACAAGGACCGCTTCGCCAAGTATTTCTGGGGCCTTGTCGACCGCGGTGTCTATATGCCGTGCAGCCAGTATGAAGCACTGTTCATTTCCGCCGCTCACGGCGAAAAGGACATCGACGCCACCATCAAAGCGGCCGGGGAAGTATTGGGCGGACTCGGGTAAGGCCTCTCATATCCCCATTTGACCGAGCCCGTCGAGCAGCCGTCCGATGATGCCAGTCAACGTCGGATGTGAGCCCTCGAAATCGTGCGTGGCGTCATTTAACCGATCCATCAAGGATTCAGCCTCCAATTCCGTTGCCTCATCCGGGTTCAGCGCCGCTTGGATCTCGCGCAGAGCCTCCTCGAGCACCTCGCTCGTCTCGTCATCCAACGTTTCCAGTGACCGCAGCTCTTCCTCGAGTTCTGCAACCGCTGCCTTGAGTTTCTCCGTGTGTTCAGACATTTCGCATTCCTCGTTGGACACGTCCCGCATCAACTTGTCAGCCCTACGCAGTACCCTCGATTCTAAACGAAGACGGCAATCCTTTGCAGATGCTCGCGTCTCTTGTCTCGCATAGGACGGTCATAGGCATGGATAGACTGTGGCACCTCAAGGAATTCACATCTGTGCGGTAGACGTTCTTGCACATGTTGACACCCGCTGTCTAGTGATTTTCTGGTGCTTATATCTTGCTTTGTTTTTGGCAGCCCGCTATGCTAGCGAAGCATGCAGATCTGATGGATAGGACCCCCAAAAACCACGATTTGCACAGTCTCGAAAAGTTTTTTTCAGTTAGTGATTGACGGACTCCGAAAAAACGGTAAACTGCTCCGGTGCCCCAGATATTGTGGCAAAAAGACTGGCCGCATACAATATGTAGGGTAGCGATCATCGTGCGACTGCCAATTGACGGCAAGCCGAGTTTTTCATTCTTTTCAATAAATCTGTTCGGTCGAAAGGGAAATCGACCCGACATAAGTACTGCACTTATGTACACTTCCCATCGGTGATTTCGACTTTTTGACGGAACGACTAGCCAGCAGAAGGAGCTGACCATGGCCACTGTTGCGGAACGGCGTGACACTCAGTCGTCTTCTCCTGATACCCAAGATACCGCGGAGCGGATCGCTGGGTTGCAGATTGCCTCGGTGTTCTGTCCCGAGGATGTTTCTGATCCATTCGAGACTGTCCAGTGGGAGCTTCGATCGGCGGCCATCAAAGACGAGAACGGCGATGCGCTGTTTGAGCAGACTGAATGCGAGATTCCTGCTGATTGGAGCCAGTTGGCGACTAATGTTGTCGTCAGCAAGTACTTCTACGGCGAAACCGGCACCGACGAACGTGAACGCAGCGTTCGCGAACTGATCCATCGGGTCACGCGCACCATCGCGGATTGGGGCAAAGCCGACGGCTACTTCGCGTCAGATGAAGACGGCGAGCGGTTCTATCGAGAACTCAGTTGGCTGTGCCTGCACCAGCACGGTGCCTTCAATTCCCCGGTCTGGTTCAACGTCGGTCTGCACCACCAGTACAAGATCACGGGTGACAAGTGCAACTGGCACTATGACACCGAGACGCAGAGTGCTGTACAGCCGGAAAATCCGTATGAGTTCCCCCAAGGGTCGGCATGCTTCATCCAGAGCGTCGGCGACAACATGGAAGACATCATGCGGTTGGCGACAAGCGAGGCGCTGCTGTTCAAGTTTGGGTCCGGGACCGGGACCGACGTCTCGACGCTTCGCTCGAACCGAGAGAAGCTATCGGGCGGAGGGCGGCCGTCGGGGCCGCTGTCCTTCATGCGCGTCTACGACCAGATCGCAGCGGTCGTGAAATCGGGTGGCAAAACACGGCGAGCCGCCAAGATGCAGTCGATCAAGGTCTGGCATCCCGACGTACTGGAGTTCATCGAGTGCAAATGGAAAGAAGAAAGGAAGGCCCACACTCTGATCGCAAGCGGCGAGTACGAGGCCAACTTCAATGGCGAGGCTTATAGTTCGATCCTGTTCCAGAACGCCAATCTCTCGGTCCGAGTCACCGACGAGTTCATGGAGACGGTCGAGAAGGGTGGCAAGTGGACTACGCGTTGGGTGTCCGACATGGCAAGCGGTGATCCCCCGTCGTACGAGGCGAACTGGTTGCTTGACCGCATGGCCGACTGCGCTTGGCATTGCGGCGATCCGGGCGTGCAGTACGACACCACGATCAACCGGTGGCACACCTGCCCGAACTCCGGGCGTATCAACGCCAGCAACCCGTGCAGCGAGTACATGTTCCTGGACGACACGGCGTGCAATCTGGCCAGCATTAATTTGATGAAATTCCGTCGTGAGGATGGTTCGTTTGACGTCGAACGATTCAAGGCGACGTGCCGCATCTACTTCATCGCCCAGGAGATACTCGTCGATCACGCAAGTTACCCCACCGACCGAATCTGCGAGAAGAGTCACCAGTACCGCCCGTTGGGGCTAGGCTACTCGAATCTGGGTGGTCTGCTCATGGCCAGCGGCCTGCCGTACGATTCGGACGCGGCACGCGGAGTATGCGGTTCGATCACCGCACTGCTAACCGGCACGGCCTATTTGACCAGCGCTGAGATGTCCGGCGTCGTCGGACCGTTCGATGCTTATGCCGACAACCGAGAGCCGATGTTGCGCGTGATGCGGATGCATCGTGACGCGGCGGAGGAAATCGACGATGCGGGACCGGAGTACTTGAAGGATGCGGCGTACAGCGTGTGGGATCAGGTGTTGGCGGTTGGCCGCAAGAACGGCTTTCGCAATGCCCAGGCTACCGTGCTGGCGCCGACCGGGACGATCAGCTTCATGATGGACTGCGATACAACCGGGATCGAGCCGGATATCGCCTTAGTCAAATATAAGCAATTGGCTGGCGGCGGAATGTTGAAGATTGTGAACAACACTGTTCCGCTGGCGTTGAAGTCGCTTGGCTATGATCAACCGCAGATCGAGTCGATCAAGGCATACATCAATGAAAACGATACGATTGAAGGTGCTGCCGATGTGGAAGAGGACAATCTTCCGGTGTTCGACTGCGCCTTCAAACCGGCCGAGGGCACGCGGAGCATCCCCTGGAAGGCTCACGCACGCATGATGGCGGCGGCTCAGCCGTTCCTGTCCGGTGCGATTTCCAAAACGGTGAACATGCCTAAGGAAACCACCCAGGAAGAGATCGCCGAGGCGTACATGTGGGGCTGGAAGATGGGCCTGAAGGCGCTTGCCATCTACCGCGACGGTTCAAAGCAGAGCCAGCCGCTATCAACGAAGGCGGAAGCCGAAAAGGCCGAAGAAAAGAAGAAAATCATCTACAAGCCTCGTCGCGAACGACTACCCGACACACGTCAGTCCATCACGCACAAGTTCAATGTTGGGGGACACGAAGGCTACATCAGTGTGGGCCTCTACCCCGACGGCAGACCGGGTGAGTTGTTTATTACGATGGCCAAAGAGGGCAGCACGATTGGTGGCTTGATGGACGGTTTCGGCACGGCGATCTCTATCTGCCTGCAATACGGCGTCCCGTTGGAGGTGCTAGTCAACAAGTTCTCGCATACGCGTTTTGAACCATTGGGCCACACCAAGCACCCGGACATTCGGATTGCCAAAAGCGTGGTTGACTACATCTTCCGCTGGCTGGGCATCACGTTCCTGGAGGGCTATCGCGAGGCCAGCAATGGGCTGCCGGTCAAGGGCGAGGCCAAATCGGACGGCTCGGCTAAGCCAGTCACGACGAAGGAGGCGGAGACGAAACCCGAAGGCGGAGAGTGTAACTCGCCCGCCAACGAGGAGAATCCATCGGCCGAGGCCGGTAACGGCGAAGTCGATCTGGACTTACTGGAACGGGCCGGTGTGGCGGCAAAGGTGGATGGGAACGGTGCAGCGACGAGCAGCCTCAGCGACCAGTTTGCCCGATTCCAGAGCGATGCCCCAGCATGCGAGAACTGTGGGGCCATTACCGTACGCAACGGCAACTGCTATCTCTGCCACAACTGCGGAAACAGCATGGGATGCTCGTGAGTAGTCGCGTAAAGCTGTAATTTGCCATTTCGCGGTGTGACAATGGCCGTTTCAGAACGTTAGTATAGCGGCTCCGCAAGACATCACAGAAATCCGCCTATCACCCGGTACGCCACAAAAGGCGTTCCGGGTGTTTGTTTCTCCGTTCCTCTCGCCATCGTACGTTGCCTGGCTCTTCACGCTTCTTGTCTCTCTGTTTTCCGTTCCAGCGGTGGAATGTCAAACTTGTTGCAGTTACCATGGTAGGCGTTGGTTCGCAGTATCGCACGTGACGCGATGCGTGACGGACCTGAGTTGAGGTTCACGTATCGTTCTGTTGTCTACTGAAGGATTTGCCACCATGATCCGCGCAGCCGCCTTTTTGACGATTGGGTTCTTCTTGACATGCCTCGGTTCAAGTCACGCAGCGCAGTTTGAACTGAAGAAGACAGAAGAGGGCATAACGGTAAACTTGGATGGAAAACTGCTCACCTGTTACGTAACGAAATCGGGCAACAAGCCGATTCTCTGGCCCATCATTGGCCCGAATGGAAATGAAATCACCCGGGCCTATCCAATGCGAGACGCAGGTCCAGATGAGCGGGCCGATCATCGACACCACCGATCGTTCTGGTTCACGCACGGAGACGTCAACGGCATCAGCTTCTGGCACGAAGGCGATGGGACCGGCGAAATCGTCCACAAGGAGTTCGTCAAAGTGGAGTGTGGCCAGAACCCGGTGATTGCAGCCCGCAATGACTGGAACGGGCCGGATGGCAAGACGATGTGCGAAGACGAACGGACTCTGACCTTTGGTGTGGATGGCGATAGCGTGTGGATCGACTTCGACACCACAGTCACGGCTACAGCCGACAAAGTGACTTTTGGCGATACCAAGGAAGGCTGCTGTGGCGTACGCGTCGCGGGCACCATGAAAGTGGACTCGAAGCAAGGCGGCAAGATCGTCAACTGCGAAGGACACACCGACCGCGATGCGTGGGGCAAACAGGCCGCCTGGTGCGACTATCACGGCCAGGTGAAGGGCAATGCCGTCGGTATGGCGATTCTGAACCACCCAAAGAGCTTTCGCTACCCAACGTATTGGCATGTCCGAACCTACGGACTTTTTACGGCTAATCCGTTCGGTTTGAGCAACTTCATCAAGGCTGAAAAAGGCGTGGGTTCTCACACGATGGCAAAGGGCGACTCGTTTACGCTGAACTACCGATTGTTGATCCACAAAGGCGATGAGAAGGAAGGCGGCGTCGCCGAGGCATTCGCCAAGTACGCCAAGACGGAGAAGTAGAGTGGTGCTGGGCCTGCTCCTCCCTCCCACACCGCAGATACCGAGAAATCCAGCCAGCCTGGGGGCGATGCCATCAGGCTTCTTTCCTGCCAAACCGGCCACTTCGCAACCAACGCATGTGTGGACTACAATTAAGTTCAGCGGCGATGGCCGCCCACCCGAGCTAATCTGACTTGACGAAGGACAAATAGCGTTGTCGACGGATAAACCACCAAGCGAAAAGGGCTCCACCTCCTCCGAAGGCCGTTCACCGACGCGCCGCCCCGGTCCAAACATCTGGCTGCTGATATTCATGATCGTGGCTTTCGCCGTGGTCCTGGCCCTGTTTCAAGGCACTCCCAGGTCGACTATTCGCTACGACTTCTTTCAGGCTCAGATCAAGGCCGGGAACGTGTTGTACGTAGAACTGGGCGACGCAGAAGCGACGGGCACGTTCAAAAAGGAACCGCGTGCTCCCAAAGTGTTCAGAGACGGTGAACTGGTCGATCCCAAGAAGGATGAGCTCCTCAAGGACTTTCGCGTCGACTTGCCTCGCAGCGACGTAGCTCGTGGTGAACTCGACAGCCTGCTGACCAAACACGGCGTAGCCCTCGACAATTCTACGTCGGGCGACAACCTACTGATGACGATCTGGTTGATTGCGATCTTTTTGCCCCTTGGGCTGTTGCTCTTTTTCTGGATCTCCTACCGGCGATCGCGTGATCAGTTTATGGGTGGCGGATTCCTTTCGGGATTCAGCAAGAGTCCGGCCAAGCGGTACGAACCGTCGGAACAGACTATCACTTTCCAGGACGTTGCCGGCTTGAAGGGTGTTAAGGAGGATTTGCAGGAGATCGTCGAATTCTTAAAGAGCCCAGAAAAATTCCAGAAACTCGGTGGCCGAATTCCAAAAGGAGTCCTACTCAACGGAGCCCCGGGCACTGGTAAAACGCTGCTGGCTAGAGCCGTAGCAGGCGAGGCTGGCGTTCCTTTCTACTCCCTGAGTGCCAGTGAGTTCATTCAGATGTTTGTCGGGGTCGGTGCCAGCCGCGTGCGAGACCTGTTCAAAAATGCCAAGGATAACTCGCCAGCCATCATTTTCATCGACGAAATCGACGCGGTGGGACGTCAACGCGGCGCCGGGCTGGGCGGCGGACACGATGAACGGGAACAGACACTGAACCAGATCCTCAGCGAGATGGACGGATTCAGCCAGACGGATTCGGTTATCGTGCTGGCTGCCACAAACCGTCCCGACGTGCTCGATCCTGCTTTGTTGCGTCCCGGGAGGTTCGATCGGCACATCACCGTCAGCCGCCCCACCCACAAAGGCCGAGTTGAGATATTCAAGGTTCATGTGCGCGACGTCCCACTGAATGATGACGTGGACCTGAAACGCATGGCATCGGCCACAGTGGGGCTGACCGGCGCCGATATCCGCAATATCGTCAACGAGGCGGCTTTGTGGGCGGCGCGAAATGACAAGAAGTCCGTGGATATGGAGGACCTGGGTTACGCGCGTGACAAGGTCTTGATGGGCGCTAAGCGCGAGGAGGTACTGCAGGAGAAAGAGAAGCGGAAGACGGCGCATCACGAAGCCGGACACACGATTGCCGCTTGGCTACTGCCCGGTGCCGATCCCGTTCACAAAGTGACGATCATCCCGCGCGGTCGTACTTTGGGAGCGACGCATATGATGCCAGACGAAGATCGCTTGAGCATCTCGGAAGGCCAGTTGCGGGACAACCTGATCGTCTTGCTCGGCGGCCGCGCGGCGGAATTGCTGGTGTACGACGAAACAACGGCCGGAGCCGAGAACGATCTGGAACGAGCTACCGGCCTCGCGCGACGCATGGTCGCGAATTGGGGAATGAGCCAACGATTGGGACCGGTCAGCTACAAGCTGTCCGAGGAAGATCCCTTCTTGGGGCGTGAGATTCATCAGCAGCGTCAGTTCAGCGAGCACACCATGGAGGTGATCGACGAGGAGGTGGCGAGACTCCTGCATTTGTCCGCTGATCGAGCTGCGGAAATGCTGCAAGAGCACCGCGACAAGCTCGAGGCATTGGCCGATGCGCTCTTGGAAGACGAAGAGTTGGACGACAAAGAGATCACGGATTTGATCGGCCCGTCCGTACACAAGAACGGAGACAAGGACGAGACCGGCGACGGTGGGTAACCGCTGTCGTGGTAGACGAGCAATCCCGACAAGCCGATTAGCCGCTATGGACCATGCCAGATCTTATCGCTCAAGGCGTTGCTCCCGAACATCGATGGCGACGAACGCTGCCACCTGACCATACAAGCGTTCTGGGCCGAGACGCTGGCTTCTGGTCCGTTCCGTGGGACAGCCGCATATCGCGAAGGCACGCCGAATTGCGTTGGCAAGAGGCGCGTCTGCAAGTTCACCGAATCGCGGGTTCGCGGAATGCTGTCTTCGTCCGTGGCTGTGAAGAAGACGATTTCACCATGATGCCGGGCGAGCACTTTGTGATCGGAGACACATCCTTCACTCTGACGGATGAACGCGTCACGGTTACCCTGGAGGCACCACGGCCTGTCACGGAGCAGACATTCAGCGCCCAGTACTTGAAGGACCTACGGTTTCGGGACGCGGATGAACGCATCGAAGTGTTAAGTCGCATACCGGAAATCATCTCTAGCGCCGCCAGCGACGAAGAGATGTTTGTGCGGCTGCTCAACGTGTTGCTGAGCGGTATCTCTCAGGCCATTGCGGCGGCCGTGGTCGCGGTTGACCCGCAGCAAACCGAATCGCCGATCACGGTCCTTCACTGGGATCGCCGTACGGTCTCCGATCGTGACTTCCAGCCAAGCGACAAGCTTATCCGTCAGGCAGTCTCGACGGACAAGAGCGTCGTTCACATCTGGAGCAGTTCGTCGCAACGGGCCGCACCATCCTTCAATCCCGACGGCGATTGGGCCTTTTGCACGCCTGTCGCGGGCAAGTCGTGTCCTGGATGGGCCATCTACGTGGCCGGAGGGTTCTCTGGCGATGCACGCAGCCCTGACGGTGCAAGCGTCCGAGCGTTGCGTGATGATCTGAAGTTCACCGAACTAGTGGCTACCACCGTCAGCAGTCTGCGCGAAGTCCGGTTACTGGAACGGAGTCAGACCAGTTTGCGACAGTTTTTTTCGCCAGTAGTATCCGAAGCGCTGGTAGGTCACGATCCAGACGAAGTACTGGCGCCGCGCGAGACCGAAGTGTCCGTGGTTTTCTGCGACTTGCGAGGTTTTGCCAGGCAGTCCGAGAAGGCATCCGGCAATCTCCTGGGCTTGCTGCATCGTGTAAGCGATGCGTTAGGTGTGACCACCCGCCACATTCTCGATCAGGGTGGCGTAGTAGGCGATTTTCACGGCGACGCAGCAATGGGATTCTGGGGTTGGCCTTTTGCTCAGGAAGACGCCGTTCTGCGTGCATGCAGAGCCGCCTTGGACATTCGCGCGGCTTTCGAATCCGCATCGCAGGACGAGAATCTCCTGTTGGCCGACTTCAGCATAGGGATAGGCGTTGCCACAGGTCGTGCCGTGGCTGGGAAGATCGGCACGGTTGATCAAGTGAAGGTGACTGTATTTGGACCGGTTGTCAACTTGGCCGCTCGCCTCGAAGGGATGACCAAGTTGTTGCAGGCTCCCATCCTGCTGGACGAGACAACGGCGCAGCACGTGCGTGCTGAGATGTCGCGTGACGAAGCCCGAATTCGTCGAGTGGCCGTATTCAAGCCGTTCGGCTTCAGTACCGCTTTGGAAGTGAGCGAACTTCTGCCGCCCCAGTCAGCGTATCCGGCGCTGAGCGATGATGCCATCGCCGCATATGAAGCGGCCTTGGAAGCCTTGCTGGCCGGCAACTGGGAAGATGCGTTTCAACTGCTGCACAATGTACCGGCGGATGACCGCGTGAAGGACTTCCTGACGGTCTTCATTGCACAGCACAACCGCACTCCGCCGGACGATTGGGACGGGGTGATACCACTGGCATCCAAGTGAACGCGAAAGCCGGTTCGTCTCCGACCTGAAATCTACCGTTTTTCTGGAGTGTGGTGTGCACGTGCGTTGATTCCAGTCACGCTTGTTCCCCCACCTTATCGATGGACGACTGCCACCCGGCTTCCTTCTCGAGCTGCACTACGCTGCGAAATGACGCACGTATTGCTGCTCGCAATAACGGTCGGTCATGCCGGCCAGATAGTCGCCAACGGTGCGAGCGATGCCAACCGACTCGGCGCGGTCACGAAAACGTGCGGGTAGCAGCGCCGGCTTTCGGCAATAGCCCTTGAACATCGTTCGCAGTCGGTCTTGAGCACAACTGCGGACTTCGATCAGTTCTGAATGACGATAGACGCGTTCAAACAGAAATTCTTCCAGTTCCACCTTCTGCTTGGCCAATTCCTCGCTTGGACCAACGCGAAACGTCGATCGGCGTGCCTCTTCAGCATCGGCAAAGCCGAATTGCGTCAGTGCCGTGCCCGCCGCTTCCAATACGTCGCCGACTTGCCGATCGATCAGTTCATGAACCACGGCCTTGCGGAGCAACTTGTCGTGCAGACCACCGAACCGCTCGTGAACGCACTTGAGAGAATCTCGCACCAGTGGCAACTCAGCCAGTTCGTCCATTGTAACCATTCCCAACTTGACCGAATCATCCGTGTCATGAGCGTCGTACGTGATGCTGTCCGCGGCCTCGACGACCTGCGCCTCCAGGAGCGGTGCGAGACCCTCGGCCTGCTTGTCGATGCGCGAGGCTTGGCTCTCCAAGACCTCCTGGCTTAGATTCAAACCTGGAAAGCTCTGGTATCCAACCTCCAACTCCTCTGCAATCGTCAGCGCGAACTGATTGTGCGAGAAACCGCCCTTGTCGGCCAAACACTCGTTCAACGCGTCCTCTCCCGCGTGGCCGAACGGTGGATGCCCGATGTCGTGAAACAGGGCCAGTGCTTCGACAAGATCCTCGTTCAGCCGCAGAGCGCGGCTAATCGTACGAGCGATCGACGCAACCTCGTACGTGTGGGTGAGGCGAGTCCTGTGATAATCGCCCATATCACCGGTGAAGACCTGCATCTTGCCGCTCAGCCGACGATATGCGGAACTGTGGACGATGCGATCTCGGTCGCGCTGAAACGGGCCGCGATAGGGATGATTGGGATCGGGGTACTTGCGCCCTCGCGAGTCGACGCTACGCATCGCACAAGGGGCCAGCAGCAGAGACTCGCGAACTGCGATGGTCTGGAGGCCTGACGGTGTTGGAGGTTGGTCGTTGGTCATGAAAACTCGACGGCCGAGTTCAGGATTCGCGTGCGTTTGTCGCGCAGTTGAGGGCCAAAAAGCGTCTCACATGCAATTGAAACTATTGTTTCAAACGATCATATTAGCTCAGAGCCTGTTGGAAGGGGAGTAACCATGGCCCGAAAACGGTCCAACATCACCGCACTGTCCCGTCTTCTGGCGACGAGTCCAGTGCCGATCTATGCCGTTGACGAACATCGGAAGATCATCTACGTAAACGGCGCGTGTACCGAGTGGCTGGGCGTCGAGGTCGGCGACTTGTTGGGTCGTCGATGCGACTATCACACTCCCTCCGAGCCAAACGAACCGTCCCATGTGGCTGCAAGACTGTGCCCGCCGCCAGAAGTCATCCTTGGAGCGCGGACCACCATGGAAGTTGCCCGCCGAATGTCTGACGGTCGACTCATTCGACGTCGAGCCGAGTGCCTACCGTTAGGCGACTCGGCTTCCGGATGCTCGGGTGTATTGGTTGTCGTCGAAGGCAAGGACCTCGACGACGCGACAATCGCCGTCGCGGAGGAGCCAGAGTCGCGGGAGTTGCACCAGCGATTGCGCCGCCTAGTCCATAGGGATGCGGGGCGCTATCAGCTTGACCAGATCATCGGCGAAACTCCGGCAATCGTGCAGGTTCGCGAGCAGGTGCAACTGGCTACCACAAGCGATTGTCGAGTCGTCGTGGTAGGACCGCCAGGCAGCGGCCGCGAGCATATTGCGCGAACGATTCACTATGCCGGCGCCACCAAGGACTCGTCGCCGTTGGCGCCGTTCGCATGTAGCCTCCTGGACGCCGAATTGCTTGAGACAACTGTAAGCTCGTTCGCTGCTAGTTGCGCCCAACTGGAAACCGAACAACCGCCGGCGTTGTTGCTGTTGGAGGTCGATCTATTGCCGCCAGACGCACAGGCGGTTTTGGCGGGCGTGCTGAGCATCGGCGAGTTGAACGTGCGCACAATCGCCACGGCACGCACACCTTTGATCGATCTAGCGGCACAGGGGCAGTTTCGTCACGACTTGGCGTGTGAACTTGGCACGCTGCTCATACAGATTTCTCCGCTTTCGAACCGTAAGAGCGATATTCCCCTCTTGGCGCAACGTTTCCTCGAACAGACCAATGCGAAGGGCGGCAAGCAACTATCCGGCTTTTCCGTGGACGCTATGGATCAACTCACCTCATACGCTTGGCCGGAAAACATCGACGAACTGCGTGAGTTCGTTCGTTCTGCGTGCGAGACCTCCACGGGCCCTGTAGTTCAGGAGTCCGAGCTGCCCGAAAAAATCCACCTGACAACCGAAGCGGAATTTCGTCCGTCACGGACCGATGAATCCGTAATGCTCGATGAATTCCTTGCTGAAATCGAAAGGGAATTGTTGGTACGGGCTCTGCGCCATGCGAAGGGCAACAAGGCCAAGGCAGCCCGTCTGCTTGGTGTAACCCGCCAACGCGTGATTCGCCGGATCGAGTTCTTCGGGCTTCAATAGACCGGTTGCCAGTTTACCTCGCCCCTCCTACGATACCGAAGTGGTTCCGAATACCCGTGATCGTCAGTATCGGCGTACCGTCAATCCGCTATTTGCCCTCACTTCACTATGCAGTCCGCTCGAATCATTGTGTGCGAGAAGACCGGCTCGTGGGCAACTGCCCTCCGTCGTGCCCTATCGTCCACACGACATCGTGTCCACGAGACGCGCAGTCTTGCCGAGTGCTGGAGGGAATTGGAGCAAAGTCGGGCGAGTCTGATTGCGGTTGAATTGACAATGGAGAACTGTGAGACGCTGCTGGAGAGGTTACTCAACCTGACTCGGCGTTTTCCTAGTGCTCGCGCCATCGCATTCGGATCACGTACTTTGAGGCCACTCGAGTACCTTGTTCGCGAGGCAGGTGCGATGGATGTGCTGCTATCACCGCGACGCATGGCGGACGCCGCGAGGCTGATAGAGCGACACATGGCTCAGGCGACAGGTGATCAACTCCCGTTTCGCCAGTCAATATGGAACCGCTTGCCTTGGAGCAACTCTTGATTCGACGTTATTGATATTCGATTTTGGATAGGAGAGTTCTTATGGCCAACGGCCAACCTGACGTTGCCGCTGTAGAAGCCGCAGTTGCCGACTTCAAGGACCCGGAAAGCGGGCGCAGCATTCTGAGCTTCGAACAGATGAAGGACATCCAACTTTCCGATAACGAGCTTTCGCTCACTTTGGAGTTGACGACTTGGTCAGCACCGCTCTGGACTGACACGAAAGACGCGCTCGAAGAGAAGCTACGCGTAGCCTTTCCGCAATTGGGCTCGGTTAGTGCGAAACTAGCCGTGCAGGAGCGCCCGCCACAAAAGATAGGCGAGATTGGTTTGCCAACCAAGAGTGTGATTGCCATCGGTTCAGGGAAAGGCGGTGTGGGCAAGAGCACGATCGCGGCCTGCCTGGCATTCGCATTGAAACGAGCCGGCTGCAAAGTCGGACTGATGGATTCCGATGTTTACGGCCCCAGTATTCCTCACTTGTTGGGCATGAAGGATAGGGCAGTAGTGGAGAATGAACGCCTGCATCCAATCACCAAAGACGGCATACCAGTGATGTCAATGGGATTGCTTGTGCCCGAGGAGGAAGCAGTAATTTGGCGCGGTCCCATGTTGCATAGCGCTGTTACACAATTCCTGCGCGACACGGTCTGGGGCGAGTTGGACTACCTGATTATCGACATGCCTCCGGGCACCGGCGATATTGCGCTGAGCCTTTCACAGTTACTGCCGTTGACCGGCGCGGTCGTGGTTTGTACGCCGCAAGACGTTGCGTTGCTGGACGCGGTGAAGGCGATCGCAATGTTCCGCAAGGTGGACATCCCCGTCTTGGGCGTTGTCGAGAACATGAGTGGGTTTGTGTGCACCGACTGCGGCAAGCGTCACGATATCTTCGGAAGCGGTGGAGCAAGGGAACGAGCCAAAGCGTTGGACGTACCTTTCCTGGGCGACCTGCCGATCACCTTGCAAGTTCGCCAGTGCGGGGACGAAGGCAAGACCCAGGCGAACCTGGATGATCCCACAGTGGCATCCAGCCTAGAGAGCATCTGCCACAAACTCGTCAAGAACCTCGCCGCATCCGCAGCCAAATCACCGCCCCAACCGCAGCTTCCCGTGTTGGGATAAACACCTGCTGCACAACGACTTACAGCCCAGGACCCCAATCACCTGGGCAGTAGCAAGAGCTCAAAAATTAGAGCCGCCTGAACGCAAACGCTCAGGCGGCTCTTTCTCGTCGTTGTCCGTTTAGCCGTCGTTGAAGAACGAAGACTGAAGTCGGCAATGACTGTCGAAGAATTACTTCTTCTTTTTCGCTACCTTCTTCTTCTTGGCGGGCGCCTTCTTCTTGGCGGGCGCCTTCTTCTTGGCGGCCTTCTTCTTGGCGGGCGCCTTCTTCTTGGCGACCTTCTTCTTGGCGGGCGCCTTCTTCTTGGCGGGCG
>CAZUAH010000275.1:0-18124 GCA_964617665.1 uncultured Pirellulaceae bacterium | reverse complement strand
CAAACGTGGCGTAGCGGGCTCTGACTTCATACAGAAAGAACGGTCTCTCGGGTAGGTTCCGGCCCTCATGAGCAGTAGTGCTTGGCATATATTCCATTGGCTTGAGTTCCGTGGACCATTTCAGGCCGCACCTCGCCTCGATGAAGGCTTCCGCTGCCTTGCGCCGGGCCGTCAGGTCGCCGGGTGGAACCTGCGCAGGTGCCATGCCCTCCGATGTGGCCGCTGTGCTCGGGGGCGTGTCTGTTCCGGTATCCGTCTCCAGTTTCGCCAGAGCCTCTTTGGCTTTGGGATCGACAGTGTTCTGTGGGATGGTAGTGACCGCCGCATTCCGCGACTCGGCGCCGTCTTTCGGCGGTTCGACATAGACATTCTCCCCCTCGACGCGGACTCGGCTGCCGTCTTCGACTTCGACCCGCGTGCCCTTGATCCAGATTACGATCCCCGCCAGCACGATGATGAATAGCGGAGCAACCGCAGCAGCGATCGTCCAAGGTTTCCAGCGTCGGCTACTCGGCAGAGTCTGCGCGTCCGGCTGCCCCGTTTGGCTCGATTTCGTATCGACCACTGCCGATGTGCGATACGGATCCGTGTTGGCGATGGACAAGTCCGCTCCATCGGCAGAGTTTGACGGTGCCTGGGCCCTGGCCGACAACGCCGCAAGGTCGGCAGCGTTGGCAAAGGTCTCCAGCGCGGCGGCCACTTCGGCCGGCGTGGCAAACCGATCGTCTGGCTCTTTGGCCAACATGCGATGGACAGAAGTCGACAATTCGTCCGGGATGTCGGAACGCACGGAGCAAATGGGCGGAGCCGGCGTCTGGCGGTGGGCCAGCATCACGTCGAAGGCGCCCTTGTACTCGGGCCCGCTGAACGGGGCCTGCCCCGTGAGCAGCTTGTACAACGTGCAGCCAAGGCTGTAGATATCGGCTCGGATATCCACGTTGTGGCTGTCACTCACCTGCTCGGGTGCCACATAGTCTGCCGTGCCCATCATCTGTCCCGTGCCTGTCACGTCGTGGCCGTTCGGCTGGTCGGCACCCAGCAACGCCAGACCCAAGTCTAGAATCTTGACGGCAGGAGTCGAGAGTCGGACACTGCCTTCCTCGCTGCCGCTCTTGACTCTCGACTCTTGACTCTTGACTACAGAAAGCATCAGGTTCGATGGTTTGATGTCCCTGTGGACCAAGCCATTTTCGTGAGCGTATTGGAGACCGAGTGCTGCCTGGCGAGCCAACTCGCAGGCGTCCGCAACTGGCAATGGGCCGCAGCGGTCGACCAATTCGGAAAGGTCGACTCCGTCCACGTACTCCATTACCAGGAAATGAGTGCCGTCGATTTCACGCGCGTCCAACGCCTGAACGATGTTGGGATGGTTCAGACGGCCTACAGCCTTCATCTCGCGTTCGAATCGGGCTACCGCCCGCGTATCCTCGGTACGGCTTTGGGGCAGCACCTTCACCGCAACCACCTTGTCCAGCTTGGTTTGCACTGCCTTGTACACCGTGCCCATACCGCCCTGGCCAAGCTTTGCGACCAAGCGATACTCGCCCAATTCTCCCAACGCGGCCGCATCATCGGATACCGCCGTTGCGGTCGTCGGAACCATCACGGTTTCGAGGTTCCGTATCGCCTCTCGGCAATACTCCTCGTCCGCGTACGGGTCCACCGTCACAGGAGCGCGTAGTCCGCCCAGCAGCGAGTCGTCCGCGTCGCCAAGCGTGTCTAAGAATGCCTGGCACTCCTGGCATGTGCTGATGTGCTCGATCACGGCCGCGGCAGTCTCTTCGGCCAGAGTGCCCGCGTGCAAGGCTTGCAGTTCATCGCTGCTAGGACAGTCTTGAGGCATGTGAGGCGTCTCCGTGGTTGGCGAAGTAGTTCATCCGCGGCGTCTGAAGCGTATCCATCGAGTTCATGGCCCGCGAGCCCTCGTCTTTCCATCTACAAGAATATCGCAAGAATTCCACACGACTTTTCTTCTGCAGCATACGAATAACGACGTTTGGTCGCGGACTGCCGCCAGAAATCGTTAGCACACAACGACTTACTGCAGCCCGCCATCCAGGAGATCTGGCAGCTCGTCCCGAACCCGTCGCAAGACACGATACTTGGCCTGGTAAACCGCCTTGACGCTCATGCCCAACTCGCTTGCCACTTCGGCCGCCGGCTGCGCGTCAACAGAAAGCCGCCAAAACGCTTTCCACGTGTGCTGCTCGAACCCGGCTCGAATCTGCTCGATGGCCCTCAACTTCAGCGCGAGTTGCGTATTGTGATCCGCCTGTGGCTCATCAATTGGCAGATCCGGCATCTCTGCGAAAAGAGCCAGAGCTTGCGAACCGCCCCGCGCTTGGGGGTTGCTTTTGAGCCCTCGGAAATGATCAGCGACCTTATTGCGAGTGATGCCCCACAGCCACCCGCGAAAGCTGTCGCCCGGACGTTCTTTCCGAAAACTCTCGATCCGGTTGGCCACAGCGCCGAACACCTCTTGAGTCACATCGCGCGAGTCAGCCCCCTGTAGTCCCGCCTTCCGGCTCCATCTGTAGACCAACGGGCCGTAGATTCGTACCAAACGTCGCCAAGCTTCGGGATGGTTGGCTCTCACACCTTCCAGCAGGCTCGTCGATGTAGAAATCGTCGGTTCAAGCCCGTCGGCACGGCTGATGTCAGAGAAGTCGCTCATCGGGTCGGTGGGTCTTTTCAGAAACGGCTGTCAGACTCCATTCGGCGTGCTGGCTTGGGCTACTGTAGCTACCGCATGGGGTCTAGTTTACAGCCACGGCGACCCAATCGAAACCCCGTAAATAGACGCGCCATAAGCGTCTACACTCATCGGATAAGGACACGTCGATTCGATTTCTACCTCAGCCCCACTCGAATCTCGAACAGGCGTGGCCAGTTCTTGCCTGTAACGAACAACCGATCGTTTTCGGCGTCGTAGGCGATGCCGTTCATCACCGCTTCGCGGTCGCGTCGGCCGGGGTATAGACGGCGAAGATCGATCCACCCCAAAACCTGTCCCGTGCGTGGTGAGATGCGGGCAATGTAGTCTTTGTACCAAACGTTGGCGAGAATCTCGCCTCGCACGTATTCCAGCTCGTTCAACTCGCCAAAGCGTCGCCCCTGGTGTTTGACCAGAACCCGGCGGACTTCCTCGAACGTCTGCGGATCCAGGAATCGAAGCGTGGCGGAACCGTCGCTCATGATCAGGTGCGTACCGTCGTAAGTAAGCCCCCAGCCCTCGCCGCGGTAGCGGAATCGCCCCACCTCCTTGAAGGTCTTTTTGTCGTAGACGATGCCGACTTGACTTTGCCAAGTCAACTGTACGATCCGGTCGCCCACGATCGCAATGCCTTCACCAAAGTGGCGGCTGTCAAGGGAATGTGATTGCACGACTCGGCCGGTTTCCAATTCCACTTTGCGCAGAGTCGATCGTCCTCGTTTCCCCGTGCCCTCGTACAGAACGCCGTTCTCGAAGACCAAGCCCTGAGTGTAAGCTTGCGCATCGTGCGGATATGCTCGCACGACTTGTACCGGCGGCGTTCGATTGTTGGCCAGGGCCCAGACAACGCACGCGCCGCCAACGCAAAGGAACGCGGCCAGCAATCCCCAACGGTGGCGGCTTAACCAGCTTCGCGTCTTTGTCGGCGCAGGTGGTGCCGGATGCTGTTGGTCGCGGCCGCTGCGATTCCGGTGCTGTTGCTTAGTCGGCATGTTCTTCTGCCAGTTTCCGAATTCGTTTGACCATCGAATAGAAGCCGTTGCTACGCGAGCGGCTGAGGTGCTTTCTCAGTTCCAATCGGTCGAAAACGCCTTCAATGTCCAGGGAAAGGATCTCGTTGCCCGTGCGCCCCGAACAGAGCATCAACAAGATGGCGACCAGGCCGCGGACTATCTGCGAATCGCTATCTGCGACGAAACTGACAACGGGTGGATCGGCCGGTTGAACGTCCATCACGAGCCAGACGTTGCTTACACAGCCCTGGACTCGGTTCTGCTCGGTTTTCAATTCCTCAGGCATATCGTTCAGTTCGTCACCCAGTTCGATGATGTACTTGTAGCGGTCCTCCCAGTCATCCAGAAAGTCGAAGTCGTCAATCAGTTCATCGATGGTAACGGTTTTCACCTATATTGCCTCGCTAGTCCGGTTTGCGCCGGTCTATTGTGTAGTGGTGGCTTCCAGCCGCCACCATGGAGCGAGCTTCGTGGCGGCTAGAAGCCACAACTACAGCTATTTCTCGAACGATGCTTGCCTCGATTCGCAATCGCGTCGTCATTCTCTTATTATATGCTACCCGACCCGAACGCCAACGAGCAACAGCAACGCTGACGGAGGGGCAGAAGGCAGCCACCCATATGACGCGTCAAATTGGTTATTGCACGAACGTACACGCTGGCGTGGACCTGGAATCAACACAGGCTAATCTCGCGGAACACGCCCTTGCCGTGAAACGGTTGGTCAGCCCCGATGGCCCTATGGGCGTTGGGCTGTGGCTTTCGGCAACGGCCGCCCGGAAACTACTCGCGACTGCGGGCGTAGCGGAATTTGCCGCCTGGCTGGCCGAAGTGGGGCTTGTTCCGTTCACCTTGAACGGATTCCCCTACGGAGATTTCCACAAGGAGATCGTGAAACACGAAGTCTACAGACCCACGTGGTGCGATGCGCAGAGGGTGCAGTACACGCTGGACCTGATCGAAATCTTGGACGGTCTGTTGCCAAGCGGTATGGAGGGGAGTATATCCACGCTGCCGCTGATGTGGGGAGATCCACGACCGAATGACGCGCAAATGGCAGCTTGCGCGGCAAACCTCCTGAAAGTGTGCGAGAGGTTGTCACGTTTGGAGGCCGAGCGAGGTCGGCTGGTCTACTTGTGCCTGGAACCGGAACCCGGCTGTGTGCTTCAGCGAAGTGACGACGTTGTGCAATTCTTCAACCAGCACCTGCTGCCGCGAGGCGAACCGCAGCAGATTCTCCGATATCTGCGAGTCTGTCACGACACCTGCCACGCCACGGTCATGTTCGAGGATCAGAACGCGGCACTACTCCGTTACCGATCGGCAGGCATCGCGGTGGGCAAAGTGCAAGTGTCCTCGGCAATAGTGCTGCCGCTGGACCGTATCCCATCGATTGAACGGCTGGCGACGATCGACCATTTGCGCGAATTTGCCGAGGATCGATACCTGCACCAGACGACGGTGCGCCAGTCGCCTGATGCAGAGCCTGTCTTCTTTGAAGACTTGCCACTCGCGATCCGATCCGTTGGAGGTTCAGCGACGCCTGCTGGTGAATGGCGAGTGCACTTTCACGTGCCGATCTATCTCGACCGTTTTGGCCTGCTGGAGACAACCCGCGGGCAGATTCTGGAGTGCCTGCGGGCGACAGAAGAAGCGACAGATCTCACGCATTACGAGGTGGAGACCTACGCCTGGAGCGTTCTGCCAGAAGACTTGCAGCAACCGAAGTTGGCGGACGGCATCGCCAAGGAAGTAAGCTGGCTACGCGATCAGTTGGCTTTCTAGTGGATCGTCTATCGATCAATGTCAGATTGGGTGGCCGGGGCTGGACTGAGCGTCAGCGAGGGAAGCCCCGGGGTTTCGGGCTTGCGTCCTCCGACACCGCCCTCCATCCACTTGACAAGTATTGATAGCCGCGTCACTAGCGCGGACTCTCCCCGCTCACTGGCACTCGACGCAGTAGCCTTTCAGAAGAATCTCGGTCACCTTCCCCGGGATCTTGGTCTGTTCGCCGTTCGGGAGATCGACACTGAGGTCGCTTAGGCAGGACACCTTGCCGCAATCCACGCACATGAAGTGGGGGTGATCCGTGTTGTCTTCCTGATGGCCATCTCGCAGTTCGAATCGCCAGGCGTGATCCCCCAATTCCAACCGTGAGAGCAACCCAGCCTCGGCCATCTCCACCAAACAACGATAGAGCGTCGATTTGTCGAATCCCTGAGGGACCAGTACATCAGCGACGTCGGCATGGCTCAGCGGGACATCGGCGGTGGACAGGTGCTGAAGCACCGCCAATCGAGACGCCGTGCAGCGGAGACCGGCCGCACGAATCATTTCTCGCGACTCATTGACAGTAAGCGATGGCTGGTCGGACACGAAAATCCCCGATTGATACACGATGTTGCATTCGACTTCACAATACACAAGCCCCAACCGATCATCAAGCTCAAACGCGACGCAGCTGTGTTTGCCGTTTCTCAGTAAACGCCCGTCAAGACGGCAGTTCAGAACCGTAGCCGCACTCGCCAGAGTGCGGTTGTATGTTGGGAGAACCCGCGTTCTGGCGAACGCAGCTACGACCGAGTTGAGTTTCGAGAGGTTTTCTACTCCTCGATGGACCACACGACGGAGTTTCGTCCCTTCTTCAGATCCGAAAGCGGTCCGGCCATGGGGCGTGTGCGTTTCTTTCCATTCAGGTCGGAGTCGACGCGGATTGGATCGCCATGGCGGTCCTCGATTGTCTGTCCGACGGTTGGGAGGACGCCGACCAGCTTCGAGTCGACAACGGGACATGGCACCTGGGCCGCGGCATCATTCATGCTGAAACGGATCGAAACGCCCTGGGGGCTATCCTCTCGCTTGAAACCGGTCACAAAAGCATCAACCACCCCGTGCTCATCCGCGAAGGTACTCTTCTTCGCATCCTCCAGAAACACGTTGTAGTCCGACGCGTAGCCTGTGGCCTCCCTGACTCGATCAAGGCCACGCCGAATGAACATGTTGTTGAACCACTTGTCATCCTGCGGAGTGCCGTGCTTGCGTGCGACCTGCTCTCTGGTATGTGGTTTGTAGTACTCAGACTTGCGCTTCAAGTCCGAAACCATGCTGAAACCGCAGTCGACAAACAGGTTGTGCGCGAACACGGTTCCTTCGGAATTGCTCCTGACCTCGCTGCCAATCACCACGTTATTGTCAACGAGGATCGGCCCATGATTCATCTCCAAGAAGATGCCGGCCGCCTCGGTGTCGTAGATGATGTTGCCCGTGAGGCGTGTTCCCTGATTGCCCCAGTCCATCCAGATGCCGAAGGCGCCGTGCGACTGGTGCCCGACGCGCCGAATCAAGTTTCCGCTGATAACGGTGTCGACGGACTGATGGAACTTGATAGCCGCCGTTTCCCACCCGCCGAACTCTTTGCGGTAATTCGTGTCCTCGATCAGATTGCCCGAGACGACGCAGCGTGTCGCTCCCTTTTGCCCCGCCATGCCCGCCTCGCCGCAACGCCGGACCACATTGTTGCGAATGATATGGTCTCCAAAGGCGTCAACGTCGTCGTAGTCAACACCAGACGCATGCCCAAGAACGATGCCCACGCAGCGAGCATTGGTGACGCGGCAATTCTCGATAATCCAGTGCTTACCCATGCGCGGGCCGATGGTGCCCATCTGAACCTCAAGTCCCGGCGGTTGCCAGTTCTCGGCCGAATGCATCAGGTGAAAACCGTCGACAGTGATGTAATCCAGACCAGTGATCTCCGGCATGAACACGCTTTCGCGAACGTTGATTTCAGCCAGTTCTTCATTTGGATCGGCCTCACCGAAGTTCGCCCAAATGGTCGTGGTCTGCTCGTCAGTCTGGCAACACCAACTGCGTTTCTTCTTCTTCACATCCTCCGGCGTCTTCTGCTCATAGAACGCCTCGCCGTTCAGGTACACATCGCCACGATGATGCCAGTCGCCGTAGTGCAGCCACCCGCCCGACAGATTCAGTGCAAACGGGTTGTAGTCGCCAAAGAAACGGTTCGGCAATTCCACCTTCCAAACACCATCGCCCTCCTTCACCCACGAGGTGACACGTTCGGAACCTTTGATAGTCACCTCCTCGCCAGCCGCCGCCCGATAAGTGATCCGTTTCTCCTCACTCGAGCCACCACGAACCGGTTTGACCCATTCGCGATACGTGCCAGCATGAACCGTCATCGCATCTCCGGGCTGAGCAACGGACGCCGCCTTGTTGATTGTCAAATAGGGACTCGTCTGATCACCAGCCCCAGAATCGCTTCCCGTCGTCGCCACGTGAATCTCACGCGCAGGTGTGATCGAGGTCACCAGAGCAATCGCGGCGATGCATGCCCCACACGATATGTTCCATGATCTGAGTGTCATTCCTTGGGCTCCGCTCAGTTTGAGTTTCCGTGTGTCACCACGCCGGCGAGAATTGCAGTCTACTGAAGCCAATACGTAAGAGCAAACTGCGGCCAGCCGAAAGCGCCATTGAAGAGCACTTTCAGGTCCGATTTGGCTAGTGCCTAATTCTCGGCACGTGCTACGTGGATCCCTCGGAGGAAAACGGATCAGGCGGGCAACACGAGCATTGATCGCAATACGGCCCATCCATCGAAAGATAGCAATACTTCCTCAATGCTCGGTAGGCATCAGGGTCGTTCGCTGGCCCCCAATCGCGTATTCCCGCGATGTTCTCTTGGGTGACTTTGCGAAGCCTTGGCAGCCAATACTCAATGGCAACTTGCGTGTTGTAGTGGCTCTTCGAATGAAAGTGGATTATGCTCGCTTGCCCGGCGTTCTTGCAGACACTGCCGCTCCAGTTCCATCGAGGGTCTCCAATCTTCCACCCAGGATTCTCACATGACAACTGGTCAAGATGATTTGCGGCTGCCAAGTGAAGTGCTTCCTCATCAGTCACATCCTTGTACTTCTCTGGAAGCGCGTCCCGATGGGCCCTTTCCAGTAGCTCACGCCATTCGTCGAGAATGGCAGGTCTTGGTTCCCGTTTCGTGGCGTAGAATCCCGTATTGACGGGTAGCTGTGTGACTTCACGTAAGCGTCTCCTGCGTTCATCGAAGTCGGGGCAGATATTGCGCCATGGATCCAGTTTTCGCTCAACCAGATCGGGTTCCAACCATGGAGTATCGCTTACTAGAAACGGGTGATTGCACGCCTCTTGAACGAGCGGCCCCAACGGTCTTGTCGCCAGAGTGTCCACGTCAAGGACAATCACGGTATCCCACTTCGTATAGTCGCCCAGCCAGGCTTTTTGAAAGTAACCGTCGAGCCTCCTCGAGCCAAACTTCCTCGCAAGTCTGTTGTGAATATTGACATAGAAGACACGACGTTTGCTGCGATTCTCAAAGGCACGGGTGATGTTCTCAGTCATCTTGGTCTTTTTTGAGTGGTAGCACGAGACTGCCACATTCACGTCGTCGGGCAGGAATTCGCAAAGCGAGTCAAGGGCGACCGTGGTTCGGACGTGGTATTCACGCCCATCGTTCAAAAAAACGCCCACCTCAGGCATTATGCTGATCTCCGATTGGAGGAATGGAAAGGGAACGGTGACGGCTAAACTCAGCTCGACTCTTGGCGCTGATAACATCCCAGGGGCCTGCCATGGACCAAAGCACCTTGTTGAGATCGGCCTTCAGTTCCGTCTTGATTGCAGGCGATTCGCGCAAGGGATTCGATCAGCCATCGCAACTCCGTGCTACCCTTGCCGAACGGGCCGTCAGTGTCAAGGGGCATGTGGACCGCCCCACAGTTCGCAGCCCCGCCCGCGACGCTCATGATCCCGCGGCACTTATCTTCGGATCCGACAGTCTGGAAAGGCGCGATGCAGACGTTGGACGCCCAAGTCAGATATGCCCGTTCCATGAACGTCCAAGTGCCTGAGCTGCCGCAGTTTCACCAAGCTATCAACGGCCTCATCACTCACCGAAGTGTGGCAGAGATTAAGCACCTCGAGTGAGCTGAGTTGGGCCACAAGATGGACGCCTGTGTCTGTTATTCCGCGGCAACCATCCAAGTTCACGGACTTCAGACTTCCCAGGCGTTTGAGATGTGGCAGCAATTTGGTCAATAGGGCGTCGTCGCAATCGATTTGTCTGGATATCCCATCCTCAAGATGCACGACGCCAACCGCGTCGTATGGACCATTCCCAATCAGCACGCGCTTCCAGTTAGGCCGATTCCGATACTCGGCGAAAGCGAGAACACCGTGCAATCCTCAGGGGCTGCCGTATTCCACCCATCCGTCGGCCTGTCTGGCCGCCTGGACTGCAGGCTCTTCGCGGTGAATTGCGGACAATCGGTGACCCAGCCACAGGCATATTGCCGTGACGCAGATCAGCAAGCCTTTCAGGCTGAACCGTGTGTACTTCTTCATTAGGCCCAGCAGACGCAGTGTGACTGTGATTGAACTGTGGCTACCACGATTGATTGAAGTCAGAGGGGGCTCGGACTTCGATTGTGGGCTTCTTGCCGTAAAGGACGCCGGTGTGGCTGTTGGTGTCGAGGTCGGCGAGTAACTGAGCGTAGTGGGGGCGGTATTCTGCGATTCGTGCTTTGGCCGCGTCGCGTTTGGCTCTAGATTCGGCGAGGGCTTTGCGGTCGCTGTCGCTGGCCGAGCCGGTCAGCTCGCGCCCGACGTAGATCATGGCGGCGACCGTGTGCATCGTGTAATTGTGATGGTCGATCAGGCGAACGAGTCGCTCGTTTTCGTCTTTGGATAGGCTATTTCGTTTGCTGTAGGCGCGGTCGATTGTCTGCTTCATCTGCTGAAGGATGGGCCAGTAGGCGGCTAGGTACATTCCCGGATTATTCGCTCCTGGATAGCGATTGAAGAACGAAGCGATCATCGGTTCCTTTAGCTCACCGGGCCCGTCCTTGAAGACTTTGATGAGAGCATTCTCCATCATATCGTAATACGCTTTCACGTCGTCGGCAGCGGCGCCATACAGCGCGGCGTAGTACTTCTTCTCGGCAGTCTCGGCCTCGAAATCGTAATCCCACATCAGTCGCCCGAGCAGGTAATGGCCGGCTCCGAGCAGTTCATACGAGCGGGCGATGTAGTGGTAGCCGCCATCAACACCGTGGTTCTTCTGCGCCCGGCACTTTTCGATGATGTGCTTTGTGACCGGTGCGATCATGTACAGCGGCGTTTGGTCGTAGTGCCAGATGTCGTATTTGTAGAACTTGCCGGCCGCCTCCTGCCAGCCGCGCTCCATGGCCGCTTCGGACCATTCATCGCCCTCATAGAATGCACCCTGGGAAAAACCACTGTTCGTCGGATGCACCAGGAAGAGCATTGGGTGCGGCTTCACGTTCTTGGGCGGGTATTTGTAATCGAGGTAGACGATGACCCCAAGGCGTTTGTCGGGATGGACCTTCGAGACACGTTCGGCGACTTGATTGCTGAACGTGATGATGCGATCGGTAGTGACGCGACGTCCGTCGGGCCGCGTCAAACCGCTGTCCAGGGCCAGACATTCCTTGCAGGTGCAGAATTTGCGGCCGTCATTAGCGGCGATGGAAAACATGTCCGATTTCGGGTTGTTGCTGAAATGCTCGATGGCTGCTTTCGCGAAGTGTTCCACCACTTCTGGATTACTGGTGCAGACTTGGCCACCGCGTTTCTCGGCATAGTGTTTCGGGTAACGTTTGCCGTTTATCTCGGCAAACCATTCTGGGTGCTCTTGGCCGTAAACGTCTGGCGACATAACCCGATGCCAGTTGTGTTCGTGCCGCACTCCGATTGGATGTCCGAGCCGAAGCCGTCGGCCAAATATCTCATTGGCCTGACCCTCGGGTGACTTGGTGTATTGACGATAGGAACAATCCGGACCATCGACGATGTGCATCGATTTGACTGCCAGATCGTCTCGTGGTGGTGTGACGGTACCTAGATCATCGTGCCAGGCGAACAGCATGCCGTAGTATCGTTCGAGGAACTCGTAGGTCCCGAAAAGAGTGCCAGGTTCCATCCCAACTCGCGCCGCCACCGAATGAGCTCCGATCTTCGGTGTGTCACGGCCAACGATGTGAATATCCTGACCTATGGATCGAATACGAAAACCTTCGGGCGGAAGCCCATCGGTAGTGACTCCTGCCTCGTCGGACCAGGGATTTCTGCCGAAGAAGATAGTAGGCGTACCGGACTCTGGTTTTTCCACACGCACGGGTTCCGTGCCGGTGGCCTTCGCGACTAATGCTCGATATTCCTTGAGCGCCAAGACCGCGGCGGGTTCCGCCTGATCGTTAGGCAGGCAAACCATGTTGTGCACTGGTTTACCGTTTCGCACGAGTACGACGTCGAAGTCTTCGGCAGGCGGGGTTGGTTCCGGCTTGGGGGTGGCGTGTGATATGCCTCCCGGACCAGGAGTCGGTTTCGCTGTGCGCAGAGACGCGAGGTGGCGCTGATCAACAAGGCTCAACTTGTTGATTGGGACCGTGATCACATTCCCATCACTTCGGCGAAGCTTGACGTTTTCACCATCGAATGCCACGAATTCTGCTTCGATGCTGAACTGCCCCGTGATGTCATTCCATTCTCGCGCGAAGCCGTCCATGGCAAGAGACACTGTCAGTAGGGCTAACAATAGGCCGGTCGTTACTCGCACTCGCAGTCTTACCATGACATCACCCTCGGATTGAAGACGCAGTACGCTGGCCATTTTTGGTACGAGCGATTTTCTGGGCAGTGTGTTCGTTTAACCCGAAGCCGGAGGCGACGGCGGACGCCTCGCGTGGACGATCTATCCCACTGCCCGCCGTCGCCTCCGGCTTCGGGTTAAACGACTCGCTAGTGCATCAGATCGCGTGACGCCAGTTCCTGGAATTCCTTCAGTCGCCGCGTCCATGTCTGTTCGAGATCCTTCGCCCTGTCCGGGTATTGCTCCGTCAGGTTTCTCGTCTCGTTTCTATCTGAGGCCAGATTGAAAAGCTCCCACGGATCGTCTTTGGCTGCCACCAGTTTCCAGTCGCCGACGCGGATGGCTCGGTTGCCTTCGTGCAACCACCAGAGGGCGTTGCGGGAGACACTCAGGTCCTTGGAGAAAGCCGGAACAAGACTCACGCCCGGCGGCGTCGGAACGGGCTTCCCATTCCATTCGGCGGAGCGTTCTGTGCCTGCCAATTCGAGGATGGTTGGGACGAGGTCGATGACGTGTCCCGGATTTCGTCGCAGTTCGCCTTTCGCTTTGATGCCATTCGGCCAGTGAGCGACCAATGGTGTCGCGATGCCGCCTTCGTGTACCCACGTCTTATGCCGACGGAAGGGAGTGTTCGACGTTGTGGACCAGCCCGGACCAAGGCAAAGGTAAGTCGAGGCTGATCCCGGCGGGGCCGCGGGGTCATGGCCATCGTCGCGGACCATGATTTCGGCACTTGCGCCGTTGTCGGATAGAAACAAAACCAGGGTATTGTCGAACGCTGTCATTTCGCGCAATTGATCGAGCACTCGGCCGATATCGCGGTCCATGCGATCGATCATCGCGGCGTGGATCGCCATTTTGGTCGCCTGAAATTCGCGTTGTCCGTCGGTGAGTCCATCCCAGGGCAGCGGCCGATTGACTTCGCCCGGCCCGAGCGTCTTCAACGCTTCGGGGAAATGGTACGGCGGCCCTACTTCGCCTTCGACTGCAGACAGATCCCCCGTCACGATGCCCATGTCCTGTATCCGCCTCCATCGGTCGGAGCGAATTGCATCCCAGCCTCGCCGGTACCGCTCTCGGTAGCGGGCGATATCCTCCGGCAAGGCGTGCAGCGGGAAGTGTGGAGCCGTGAACGCCAGATAGTGAAAGAATGGCTCGTCTGCGTGTCTTTTTTCGTGGTCTTTCAAGCAGCGGATCGCATGGTCGGCGATCGCGGTGGTTGCATAGTAGTCGGTTCCGGGTTCGACGGGCGGCAGCTTCTGGTCATCCTCATGGTGGATTCGCGGATTGAAGAACCGGCCTTGGTCCCGCAAGTAGTAGGAGCGGTCAAAGCCGCCAGCAACCGGCATGCCGTCGATGTGCCATTTACCCGAGTGGTACGAGCGGTAGCCCGCCGACTTCAGCATTTCCGGCAGCAGCTTTGCCCAGCCGGGGCGTCTTCCTCGGCCACCGCTCGGAATGCCAGGCACGGTATCTCGGCGCACTTGTTGGGCGTAATAGCCGGTCAGCAGAGCCGCTCGCGTGGGCCAACAACGGGCCGTGTTGTAAAACTGTGTGAACCGCAGGCCGTTTTCGGCCAAGCCATCGAGATGGGGCGTTTCGATTTCGCCGCCGTAACAGCCGAGATCGGAAAACCCTAGGTCATCTGCGATGATGACCATGACGTTGGGCCGTTCAGTCGCGGACAATAGAGACGGTAGAGCAAAACAAGCAGCAAGAAAGACGACAACGTACCTGGTCAATGGTTCCGTCTCCTTTGTTGGGCAAACGTGATCTTATGAGGCTCCGCTTCGACAACCAATTCGTTTGTGAATGATCGGATTTGCGGTGGCCGGGGTTGGAGGGCGTAGCCCGAAACCCCGGGGCTTCCTTCGCTAACGCTCAGTCCAGTCCCGGCCACCCAACCCTGAATTTTACTTTGACAAAGCACCAGAGTCGTCGTGCGGTCATTTTCGTTGCCGCCCCGAATTCGCTGGGTTCTCTCTCTGCCCAACGAATTCAGGACGGCAACGAATACTTGAATTGCGCGTGCAATCCGGACTACGTCGGCAACTCGTAGCCTTTGCGCCGTGGCCGAGCCACCCAGCGGTTCTCGTTGGCCGCATCGCAGTTGGTGAACCGCTCGGCCTTGGGATCCCACTTGAGCTTCGTGCCGACCAATCCCACTTCGCGGACGACGTTCACCAAGTTGCAGATAGTCGTCGAGCGATGGCCAAAGGCCACGTCGGCGGTGGCTGTCTCGCGGCTCTTGATACAATCCAAGAAGTTCTTCACGTGCGGTGCCGTCTCAGGCAACCCAACCTCGGGCAGCGTCTTCGGCCGTGCGTCGGTCTTGACCAACTCCGACGGATTCGACGTGATCTTGTCGCGGTTGACTTCGATCTTACCCTTCTCGCCGACGACAATGCAGCCGAGCCCCGGGCCGCGGTCGCCGTCCAGATGGCATCGCAACTCGACACCGTTAGCATACCACATGCGGACTTTCGCTCGCGGTCCGACCAGCTTGGCCATGCGGTAGTAGCGTTGGCCCGTCTCATCTTCGCTGATCTCGCGTTGCTCGAACTTGCCGGTTTCCATGATCGTGACCGGCTCTTCCAGCAGCACTTCAACCGGACCGGTATCGCACGTGCCGATCGCCCGCTGGGCCTGGTCGTAGGAATGGGTTCCCCAGCCGGAGACGCCGAAGCAGCGCCCGCCGGCATCGTAGTCGCCCCAGCGACTCCAGCCGCGGTGGATCCACGGGTGGTAAGGTCGCATCGGTGCGGCGTTGGTCCACACGTCCCACCAGCCTTCGGGTCCGCCCTCAGGCATCGGCTTTTCTGGTTGATCGACCCACGGGTCCGGGCCGATGAAGTTCGGAGCAAGCACGACCTTAACCTTGCCGATTGCTCCGTTTTGGATCAGGTCGCAGGCATAGTTGTTCAGCGGAATCGAACGCTGCTGCGTGCCGATCTGCGTCACGGACTTGTTCCTCTTCGCCGCGGCGACCATCGCCTTGCCTTCCTCGATGGTCAAACACATCGGCTTCTCGATGTAGGCGTCGACGCCCATATCGAGGGCCAATACGGTAATCCATGCCCGGGCATGGGTCGTCGTCTCGATCAACACCCCGTCGAGTTTCTCGGTCTCGATCATCTTCCGAAAGTCGGTGTACGCCTTCCAGTCGGCCTTGTAATGGTTGCGGATGCGTTGCGTCTGCGGCTCGAAGCAATCGGCTACAGCCACCATTTGGAATTCCGGGTACTTCATTCCCGCACTGACGACCGCCCTGCAGCGGTTGCCGCAACCAATCAAGCCGATATTGAGCTTTTCATTCGGCGAAGTGAAAGCGGCGCCCCGGGCAACCGTTTGAGCGGAAAGGACCATCGGCGCGGCCACCGCGCTCTTGAGGACATCTCGCCGCGAGAATCGCTTCTTCGTCATCGTCAGGTTTCCTTCTGTTGGGAGGGTGTAGTCGAGGGTGGTCTCTTTCAATTCGCTGGCAACGATCGACCTTGTATTGTAATAGGGAAGCGGCCGATTGTCTGGACCATCAATTCTCGCTGTTGAGAGCGAAAACCGCAACCTGTTTACCGGCCGTCGGCTATACTATGCTTTCCGTCAGAGATTCCGGAGGATTGTAGGAGCCCCGGAGGGAGAGGAGGGGTATCGGCCATGAGCCGCTGGGCTGCACTCTACCGTGGAAGTCGGAGTTGCATAACACCAGCGAACTCCAGTGATTTTGCCCTGCATCATTCTGCCCGAAGAGGACAAGGCGGAATCATTACTTGGCAAAACCATGAATGCGACGGTTGAATGTGTGGTCACGCCCCGATCGGAATCGAGTGTTTTGGTTCACTCTAACAAAGGAGCGTCGGCAAAAATGAAGATCACGACAACGATCATTCTTTTTGGTACTTCTGCGGTGTGCGCAATCTGCCAAGCCCAATCGCCTGGATCAAATCAGAGCGGCGACCTTTTCCGCAAGCCGGCTGGCGTCGTCACGCGCTGGTCAAGTTTCGAAAATCTTGCCGCTCGCAAGGGCGAAGGCGGCAAGGAGAACAAAGGCGCGAAGGGCCACGCTTTCGATTCGATTGCCGTCGGCGAAACCAAGGTGTTGCTCGACGTAACCGGCAGCGGCACCGTGCGGCGAATGTGGGTGACGTTGCGTCCGCGGGATCCCAAGATGCTCCGCTCGCTTCGGCTCGAGATGTTTTGGGACGGTGCGGACAAACCGGCGGTCTCCGTTCCGATGGGCGATTTCTTCAATTGGGTGCATGGGCACCCGGCGAAGTTCGAGAACGCTTTGTTTGCCAACCCCGAGGGGCGATCGTTCGTCGGTTTCATCCCCATGCCGTTTCGCAAGGCCGCTAGGATTACGCTAACGAACGAATCCGACAGGCCACTGCCGCACATCTTCTACGACGTCAACGTTACGCTTGGAGACCAGCACGGCCCCGATGTGCTGTACTTCCATGCGTCGTGGCATCGAGATCGGTTGACCAAGTTAGGCGAGGATTTCGCCATACTGCCTCGAGTCAACGGCACCGGGCGATTCCTGGGCTGTCACGTCGGAGTGATCGCCAATCCTGTGAACATTGGCTGGTGGGGTGAAGGCGAGGTGAAGGTGTATCTCGACGGCGATGACGCTTTGCCGACCCTCTGCGGAACGGGCACCGAGGACTACATCGCCACGGCTTGGGGACAAGGCGAATATGGCCAGCGCTACCACGGCTGCTTGCAGGCCGACAACGAAAAGCGGCACTACTCTTTCTATCGCTACCACATTCCCGATCCGGTCTACTTCGACAAGAACTGCCGCGTGACCATTCAGCAGATCGGCGGCAGCAACAAGAAAGACGTCGCCAAAATGGTTGAACAAGGAATAGAAATCAAACCCATATCTGCCGACCAAGGTGGCAAGTTCCTGAAGTTACTGGAAGAGAAACCAGCGATTGATTTGGCCAAGGACGTTGCCGATTCAAGTTGGGTCAACTACTATCGGCGGGACGATGTCTCGGCCATGGCGTTCTTCTACCTGGATTCGCCAACAAACGACTTGCCGGCGCTTGCGAAGGCTGCGGAACGCGCTGCCGCGCTCGAATAACGCTACGGCAGAGTGGCCGACCATCGGAAAACGACGTAACACCAAGACTTTCGTGACAAGGATCAAGACGATGAAACAGATGTGTATTCGGCTGGCAACGTGTGCCTTTCTTGCCATGCTTGGCGGGCCTTTATTGTTTGCCAATACGGAGGTAGGGGATATCGTCCAGGAGAAAGGAATCACGGGCGGCATCGTCGTGCATCTGGACTGCGGCAGCGGTGATCGCACGCCTGCGTTTCGTTTTGGCGATCGTTTCCTTGTGCAAGGACTTGCCCGCGACCCAGAGAAGGTCTCGGCGGCTCGCGTCAGCCTTCGTGCCGAAAAGGTGTACGGGCCTGTGACGATCGGTCTCTACAACGGTCGGCAGCTTCCTTACATCAACCGATCTGTGAACGTCCTGATTGCCGAAAACGAGCCGACCGTTACCAAGCAAGAGCTGCTCCGCGTACTTGCCCCCGGAGGGATTCTTGTCGTTCGGCAAGGCGACAGTTGGCAAACGACAAAGTTGGTCGGTTCGACAAACGTGGACGATTGGACACATTATCTTTACGATGCCACGGGAAATGCCGTCTCTCAAGACAGGGAGGTTGCATCCCCGTTCTATGTCCAGTGGTACAGCGGCCCCAAGTGGGCCCGCAGCCATGATCGGC
>CAZUAH010000274.1:0-18285 GCA_964617665.1 uncultured Pirellulaceae bacterium | reverse complement strand
ATGGAAGACCTTGAGGTGCTTCTCAAGTTGGTGCGGGCTGTGCCCCAATCGACCACTAGAGACAAAAGTGAATAAAAATGGCGCCTAAAATTACATGTCTGCTTTGCACAGTACGCGAGGACGCAGCGTTCTCAGAACACCCTGAATGGAAACTTTTCGAACAGATCAAGGATACGTTCGAAAAGCAAACCTACAAAGATTTTGAGCTAATTGTTGTAGACGGGCTTAAAGAGTACAGAGAGTTTCCAAGTTGCAACTTTCCAGTCAAGCATCTGCGCCCACTGGAAAATATTTGGACAAAAAACAAAAAAATTTCTATAAGTACCTACCGGAATACGGGTATAGTATATGCAGATGGAGAGTACATTGTCAATTTTGACGACACCTTTACCGCCCCCGACAGGTGGATCGAGTTGTACGCTAAACTCTTTGATATCGGTGTATGTGGCGCTGCAACATGGCGTCGTAATGGCTGCACGCGGCTCTTACCGGGACAATCCCTTCGCGCAGCAAACAGAGGTGAAGTCTACGGGTTCGGGTCGTATCCAGTATCTACGGCGTTAGAGCTAAACGGGTATGATTTGGCTTTTGATGGTTCGATGTACCTGGAAGATATAGAATGGGGAATGAGGTTACACGATGCAGGTATCAAGCAAAAGCTATTTTGGCTTGACGGTTTTAGGTTGGAAGCGCAATCCAAACACGCAAGTCGCGTCGTGGATGAAAAAGAACCTATTGTTAAGTGTTGTAACCCTCCCTATCAGATGGCTAAGGTCGTACGTAACCAGTCAGTAGCAAATATAACGGAGCTTTGGAGGCCCGAAGATATTCAAAGGCTGCTCGCCCCGTGTGCGTGGCTAACACCAGACGGCAAATGCAAACACCACGGATGTGCTAACACATGCGCCTATCTCACAGCAAACAAGTACACCTCCCAAGGGGCAGCATACTCGTTTGCTAACAAGACGCACCCGTTGGCAGAGAAACTTTTTGAAGAGCCGCCTGTAGTGGATTTAAAACAACTACGCAAGATGCGTAAGGCAGGAGAGCTTTAATGGAAGACTTACTTATTAGAATAGCCAGCTTCATCGGAATTTTGGTTGTCGTAATCACAGCCCTTAATAGGGCTACGCCACATCCTGATAAGGAAAAGCAGGCGTTTCTCAATAAGTTGTTGAAGTTTCTTAGCTTCATTGCCGCCTCGTATAGTAAGGGCGATCCTAACTTTTGGAAGCGCCCCTTAAAGAGCGAGCCGCCTCTGAAAGAAGAGGTTATAAAAGAAGAGAAGGAGAAAGAAGAAAATGGAGCGTAAGTATATACCAGGAACAACGCGCCAGCCAACGACGGTTACGTTTACGATAGATTCAAGCGCAGACTCCACAGAGACAGCTATTCTTTTAGGCGACAGAGGCGCTACAATCTCTATGGAATTTAGCTCACAGGGTGGAACGCACGTAGGTAACTTGGCGTGGGAACTGTGTGACTCGGGTGCAGATGGTAGCTTTGAAGCGCACGCTGATAGTCCGTACGCTGTTGCTGCTGGTGCTTTTATTCAGAACTACGACAACCTTTTAACAACAAAACGCTACTTCCGCCTTGTTTACAACAGAACAAACGGAAGCGGTACGATTACTGCTATTGTGCATGTAACGTATAACGATTAGGAACAGAAAAGAGGTATCTAATGGACGATCAGAGTACTACATTCGAAGACAAAATTCTTGAGTGTATTTGTGGGCGTAAATTTGTACATCCCGCAGGCGAGCAACAGTGGATGAAAGAAAAGTTTGGCGATTCGTACAGCGCACCGAGATTGTGCCAGGATTGTCGCAAGAAGCGTAAGAAGATCCGTGACTTCGATGGATAATCCTGGGCCTGAAAAACTACTGAGTAAAGTAAACGAGCTTGTTCAAACAGGACAGGCCACCGTAAAGATGTGGGAGAACATAACCAGTCAGGCGTCTCTCAACTACATCAAGCCCGGTATGCTTTGCATTGACGTAGGAGCACACCTCGGCTGGTATACGGCGCTGTGCGCCCGTCTCGCTGGTCCTACAGGTCACGTAATAGCTTTTGAACCAATACCAGACAAAGCCGATACGTGCCGCAATCTCGCGCTTCTTATGCAAGACGATAAGCGCTTTGCACCTACAGAAATACATCAAGTTGCGCTAGGCGATAAACAAGAATACAAACACGTAGAACGCGGAGAGGCGTGGAGCCTCAAAGATCTCGTACTAAAAGACAAACACGATACGTCGTTTACTGCGTTCTTTTCTACACTAGACGAACTCTTTAGAGGCAAAACACCGAAAAACGTGTTTTTGAAGCTCGATGTAGACGGTTACGAAACGCCGGTAATTTTCGGCGGTTCGCGTTTCATCTCGGAGTGCAAACCTACAATCCTGCTGGAATGTGGGCCATATTACGCTCGGGCCATGGGGTATGACTTCAGAAAACCCCTTGACTTTCTTGAGAAAATCGGCTACAGTTTCATTGCTGATCACGGAAAGCCTTTAGAAATCAGGGAGATAATGGAATACGTTCCAGATTCTAGTACGTGGAATGTGTTTTGTGTGCCCAATGGCTGAACACTATACAAAGGCTGGCGCGGGTTGGATCGTCAAAAAAGACGCTGAACCTGTTCTATCTGCCGCCACGCCAATTCGCTTTGTTAGCTTTCCGCGTACAGGATCCCACCACATACGGCAGTTTTTAGAGTTGTACTTCGAACGTCCACTACTGCCGACGACGTTCTTTTTCCCACAAGGCGAAAGACCGCTGTTCGTACACGATCACGATCCCGCACTAAACATGAGTAAGCAGAATACGATCTACTTGTATCGAAACCCGGTAGATACGATATTCTCTTATACACTCTACTTCCCGAATACAGACGCGACGAAGTTTATTACAACCGTACGTTCAGGTCAAAGCAACGCGATACTTAATGAGTACGTGCAAGCTGCAACTATAAAGTACTTCGCGCACCTCCAGTCTTGGCTAGTAGACGCGCCGGTCACAGCAGATCGCTGCGTGCTTTACTACGACGCGATTGCGAAAGGTAAGCCAGAACTACGGCATTCGGAACTAGCGCGTGTAGTACGCTTTCTCGGTGGCGACTGGAGCAAGAATCGCGGCGATACTTGCTGGAAGCGTCTAACGAAAGACGTAGCAGCACGTATAACAGAAGGCGTAGGACACCGTACAGTAGTTGTACATTCCGCGACCTACGAGGAAGCGCGTAAGCTATTCCGCGAACGTTTCAAGGAACAGATAATAGAGAAGCTGAAGGAAGTACCAAAGCTAGCTCCTTGGCTCAATACAAATGCGTGAGCCAACTATCATAGTTGTTCACATACCAAAGTGCGCGGGCACTACTGTCCGTAACATCTTCAATCGGCACTACGGTATGGATAACATCTACGACCCATTCGACCAAGCAAATTTCACTACTGCACCAAAGGGCGCATTCGATACGTTCGACGTACTGTATGGGCACCATCACTTCGGCGTGCATGAGAAGCTGACGCGCCCCTTCAAGTATATTACCTTCCTACGCGAGCCTATAAAACGCCTGATGTCAAATTGGTGGTACATTCGCACCCACAATACACACAGGCACTACAAAGAAGCACTCGCAGCGAAGAACGTCGTAGACTTCTACGATATGCAAGTAGAGCCTTGGGGCGAAAACGGTATGACCAAGATGCTTGCGGGCGTCGATCCTCGTACCGTGCCCCTTGGCGCACCGTGCCCTGCACTACTCGCAAAAGCCCTCCAGAATCTCAGCGGCTTCACCTTCGTCGGTGATACGGCTCAGATGGAAAAAAGCCTTGTCATTCTAAGACAAACGCTGAATTGGAATACAATCCCCTTCTGTCCCTCCAAACAGAACATGTCACAGAACAAACCGGAGTTGACAGAAGAAGATATAAAGGGCTTAAAGAAATACGTCTCTGAAGATGAAATGCTGTACAAAACCGTAGCTCTTGGAACCACGGACGCGGTTAAAACAGAAACAGAACAGCTTCAGGCTTTACACAAACTGGCCCTGCAAGTAATCGGCGCACTCCGAGGCAAGATGCACGGCACAGGCGAACTGAATCTATGGGCGAAAGCCGCTGTCGAATTGTACAAAGAACGAATTGGCGAGGACGAAGAAGCAATCGTCCTCGCAGAAAGCTATGTAAATAGGTTTGTATAATGAATAAACCGTTAATAAGTCTCTGCCACGCCACTCGGGAACGCCCCGAATTAATGACTACAAGCGTCGACCTCTGGCATGAAAACTGGAGCGGCGACTACGCTTACGAGCATATCCTGTCCCATGCGATTGATGTTAAACTTGAAGACACGGATATTAGAAAAGAAACCAACGAAGCGACAAGAAAACTCGTACAAAGACCTTATGTACGAGATTGCTATGGCTGTCCTTGTACTGCTGTTGGTGGCTGGAATAGAGGGACGGTAAACAGCAACCCCGCTTCCAAGATCCTTATTCAGTTATCAGACGACTTCTTACCGCCGCCGAATTGGGATCGACAGATCGTAGACGGCTTCGGGGGTACAAAAGCCCTCGACAAGCCTGCTGTCCTTGGTGTGTCCTCCCCTCACGATTTAGAGGGTGAGTATCACGGCGACGGTTTACAGGTCATGGCGATTATGACTCGCGCCTACATGGAGCAGATGGGCTACTTCATCTATCCAGAATTTGTAGGTCTGAGCGAGGACAACGACATCACACAGGCGTCCGCGCTGTGGAATTGTCTAATTCCCCGTCCCGATATTAAGATCGCCCACCACTGGACAGGTGGTGACGCAGACGCAGACGCTACCTACAAGCGTCAGAACAGCGGTAAGTCAATTTATGTAGGACAGAACGTATACGCCGACCGTCTCGGTGCGCTATTCCCGGCAATTGATCTTCACGGAGGGGAAGATCTCTTATTGCCGCACGGAGTAGAGGCCCGCGACGAATATATCCGCAGCTTGAACCTTGCTACCCCAGATATCCCGGTAGCAAAGCTTGTTATCAAATACAAGCATCGGCGGCTGCGTGGATTCGGTACTATCAGACACAGACCTTTCCCCGCCCCCTCCCCCATGTATAGCGTTTTCGCTAACACAAACAATATTTCTTGGACAGAGGTACGGGACAGGCTCGTACCTCTTGTCCAGAAATATCAGATGAGGCCATGGGACAAAGGGCGGTTTTTCTTTCATGGGGGCGTTTTCCTTTACAACTTATGTATGCGGCAGATGGGTAGTACAGATTTGATGAAACGCGAAGACACTTTGTAGTCTTCTTTTACACAATGCTCCGTTTCCTGCATATACCAAGGACAGGTGGTACGTCCTTTAGAAACCTCTTGTGCCACGTCTACGGCAAAGAGAATGTAGTCATGTCTCACGCGCCTTATGGCGGTGAGGCAGATCTACAGTACGTTACCTTTCTACGCGATCCTGTTAGCCGTGTGATTTCTATGTGGCGGTTTATGAGAATGCGACCACACAAATCACACATCTACGGTCCTATCTCTGAAATACACACACCGATTGAATACTACAAGACAGATTACCACCCGAATATCAAGAACGCACAAACTGCTATGGTTGCGGGAATTGATAACAGTAAAGAGCCTGTAACACAAAAGCATTTGGATATGGCGAAGAGGAATTTAGAGAAATTCTTTTTTGTTGGCTATACGATAGCGTGGGAGCAATCTATCAAGTGTTTATCTGAGCTACTTGGTTGGTCTGAGTATCCTAAATTAAAGGTAGCGAATGCGAGTTTGAAAGAAGACCATAATATGTGTATCGCACAATTAGAAGAGTTACACGAATTAGAGAAGTACGACGTAGAACTATTAGCGTTTAGTAGGGAATTGACAGATGAGTAATCCAAAGCTTTTAAGTATACCAAAAACGGAAGAAGAGAAAGCAGCGCTTCGTGAACAGTGGGCATATAGGTGGGCGGGTACAGGGGCGTCACAACCTATTCCGCCTAAACTTTCTAAAGAATCACTAGGCGATTCTTTCGAGTTCTCTGTACGCTGGTTTATGTGTCACCACGATTGGTGGCAGAAGTACCTCATTCCGTGGCGATACACACTGAGCGGCGACCTCCGCGCTTTAGAAATCGGTTGCTATGAAGGTATGTCAAGTGTGTGGATATTAAACAATCTTTGCCTCACAGGCAAAGATTGTTTAACTTCTATAGATTGGTACGACGGTATGAACGGTCCTTCGTGGATTGAGTTAAAGAACCGCGCTGAGAAAAATATTACGCTGACAGGTAAATCTCGTCAGCATAAACTGGTTACGAGTCGAAGCGACAATGCACTCCAAACTTTCCCGAAAGGACACTTTAATTTTGCTTATGTTGATGGGGATCACAGCGCATCGACTGCATTTAGTGATAGCGTATATATTTGGACAAACCTTTTAGAACCAGGCGGTATCATTCTTTGGGACGACTACTTTAGTGCAGATAAGGAAGCGCGAGAAGGTGTAAGGACAGCATTAAAGAAGTTCTGTAAAAATTACGGAGTGACATTGCGGTTTGTTGGCTATTCTGCCTTTGCTATTCGGTGAGTAATGGACATTTTTCTCTGGTCGATGAATGATTTTATAGAGTACTTGACCTTCTTTAACGATATTCCAGAGAAGCACATAGAACGCGTTCTGCGGTTTCCTGAGCAGCAGTACAAGCGACGTTTCACAGAGAAAGGCCGCAGCCTTCATATTCCAAACAACAAACTTAAAAGAATACAGAAGGTCTTAGTGTACGGTATTCTGGATGAATTACCAATACACAAGGCCGCGCACGGTTTTATGCGAAAGCGTTCTGCTGTAACACACGCGAGTAACCATATCGGTTGTAGTACGCTTATTACAGCAGACGTGAAAAACTTCTTCGACTCTTTACACTTTCAACTTTTCAAGGCTGTGTGCAAGAAGCATAGGTGGGACAGGGAAATTGTAAGAATGCTTCGTGCTCTATGTTTCTATAGAGATCTTGAACGTGACAATATCTTCTTACCGCAAGGGACGCCAACAAGTCCTATACTTTCAAACGTCATAATGGAACCGATAGACAACCTGATTTCTACACTCGCAAAGAAAACAGATTTTGTCTATTCACGTTTTGCTGATGATATAGCACTTTCATCAAAAAGTATAGTAGACCCCTACGAGCTTGAAGCATTTGTACAACAGATACATGAGGTATTCTCTAAGTACAACCTGACTTTACATAAAGTGTACTCAGGCGATCCCCGAAAAGACATAAAAATTACAGGGATACATGTTACGCGGGACGGATTAGAAGTTCCTAGAAAGTTCAAAGACCAACTTGAGTACCGTCAATTGGTACTCCATGAAAAAGATGATAACCCAAACGTGACAAGTCGAAGAGCGTATATAGAATATGTAGAGGGTCCAGCCGATGAGTAAGAAACGCCTATATGTCTTCGCGCAGTTTGATACTTACCGCTCTTCTGGTTCTGTTGGCAAAGGCTTGCTGCAAGGATTACAATCTTTGCAAGATGTATATGATCTCTACTATGTAAATACCTACAATGCACCTACAGTATACGGCGACTTCAACTTCGAACTGTCTAATTCCTCTATATTTGGGGAGGGGGCGGGGAAAGGTTGGACAGGCTTTGACGGCTACCCCAAGAAAATGGATGCTGTGCTGTTCTACGGCTACTCTCCGGTCGGTTCTGCGCTCTACCGCAAGCTGTGTCATGATACAAAAGTCGGCACCTTCGTTGGTTATCTAATCGCGGAATCTGCGACAATACCGAAATCGTGGGTACAAGCGCTATATGATTACGATCACATATTTGTACCGAGTAAGTTTGTTGAACGCGCTTTCGAGAACTCAGCAGCGTGTTATGATGCAGACAGTTTTGATGTACCTATTGACGTTGTTCCGCATGGAATAGACGACGTTTACTTCGATGCGCAAGAAGAGCCTTTTACTCCTGACTTCTCTGAGGGTTTCAAACTCTTGCACATAACAGGTGCAAGGGACTTTCCGCACCGCAAAGGTACCGTCGATCTCCTAAGAGTTCTAAGGGAGTTTTTTGTTTCACCGTCGTTGACGGAGAAACAAAAAGATTCTTTATCTACTTTAGAGCTTCTAATACGTACGCCTAAGTTAGTTGACGTTGTGACCTACGGCAAACACATTGTAGAGCGACTTGCAGAGGAAGTAAATTCATTTGCCAACCGCGAAGTTGTGCGCTTTGACGTGTCTGAAGATCCTATGCCGCCCGAAGAGATGTTGAAGTACTACAGGGAGAAAGGTAACGTACTGATTCAACCGTCGCGTGCGGAGGCATTCGGGCTTTGTCCTTTGGAAGCGTATATGGCAGGATTGCCTGTTTTCTACACGGATGTTACAGGCAGTAGGGGTTTTCGTAAGCGGGGGTATTTAAATACGGTAATTAAGGATAGAAGAGAATACGGTCCTATAAAGGTGCAGGGAATTGAACACGGTGTAGCGCCCATTGTCACACCTGATATCGAAATCTTTATAGGTGATATGTTAAACGGTTGTTATTTGTACAGGAAGGACGAGAGAATTAACCGTGCTGACGATCTTGACGGTTTGCGGTGGGAACACACAACAGAACAACTTCGCGATTACTTTCGTGGTTTAGGAGGCTGAAGTGAGTGACATTCCGATTATTGGTAAAGACAAGACAGAAGAAAAGAAAGCTGCGTCTGATATCTCAGATAACGCGTTGCTTTCCGTTGCGGTAGAAGAGTTTATTCTTGCAACGATCAGTCAGGGTTTGATTGAAGGCCGCCAGCTTTTGTTTTCTGGAGATGGTATAGCTTTCGTTTATGAACGTTATGGCGTACAGATGTTTGTACCGCTACTTCCCTTTGAGGGTGCAATGGACGAGCTTTCGTTGCCTATTCTACAAGAACGCTACGTTAAGATGAAAGACACGTTTTTTCCTTCTATTGGTTCAGTTGTTGACAGCCTCATTAAAAACGAAGATTTAGATGAAGAAGGGCGCGCAAAAGTGGTTGCGGCGCGGGATAAGGCGCGGACTGAAATCCTCAAGACAGAAGTTGGTCGAATCATGCAAAACCGTATGATTTTATTGAGCTTTCTTCTTGAGGAAGAAGATCCAAATTAATACCCGCGAAAATTGGATTTTCTGTATGGTTTCGGGGTATTGTATAGTAGTAGACACCCTCGCCCTGGAGCCCCTGTATGTTTCCTATCCACGTTTGGCCGGTTCCGATAATTCCTACAAATCGTAAGCCGGTCATATCAAATCCGTTCAATCCTGCCGGTAGCGCGTACGCGCATTATGGTTCAGACTTCGTTTTTAGACGCTTACCGTCTGAACCGCAATCAAAGCTGCCTTTTACGTCCAGAAGTTTTGCTGCGCCTGCCGGGACGCCTATTTTAGCGACTAGCGCGGGTACTGTGGAAGCTGCATATACTGCGGGGCAAGGCGGTCAGGTTATCATTGATCACGGGAGTAACTATCGGACGTTCTACTCACACCTTGCGCGTGTTGACGTTAAGAAGGGGCAAAAAGTAAAGACAGGCCAACAGCTTGGTATTATGGGGGATAGTCCTGCCGTTAAGGGCGACATTCGCCATTTGCACTTTGAGGTGTGGCGCGGGCGTGGTAGTGCTCGCGTAAAACTCGATCCTGGTAAGTTTACAAGTGGCGCGAAGATGCTAAAACACTCCAGTAGTACGCTTCGTGCGATACTTGGTATTGCGCTTCTTGGCAGCGGTGCCTTTATTGCGTACAAGCTTATAAGAGAGAAATAGTGCGTTACATTCGTGAAAATCCTGATTATCAGGCCATGTTTCCTGATAAGTTGCTAAAGGATACAGGAGTATCAAGAGATCAAATTAAACAGGCTATTGGGTGGGCGAGGGCTACACTAGATCCGCAGCGTGTTGATCGTATGATGTGGTATATGCGGATAGTGCGTCTGTCTTTATATATAGTAGAAAGAGATGCAAGTGAATACAATTCGATGGCGTACGAGCGTATTAGAGTGTGGCTTGCACGTTCAACGGCTTCTACGACACAAAAAGAGCAGATTCTTGAGGATTTAGAAGAAGAAGGGCTTTCGCTTTCTGTAATGCACCAACTTGATCGCCATGGTGTTAATTACGTTTTTGCGGATTTGGAGTTTATTGCGGATCCTGGTTACGAACGCGCATATGCGAAGTACAATAAAAAGGCGTTAAAGGCAGGATTTAATCCGATTGACGCTGAGAACCATTTTTTGTATCATAGGTATGACCCTTCATTGGGTGTCGAAGTCATTCAGTACGACGTGCCGCATATAGATGGCGGTATGACACTAAACGATCAGCTAGAGCACTTTTTAGCAATGAATATACCGTGTATTCAAGATACTGCTTTTGGTTATGAGGTGCCTGACTTACTTATAGAAACCCTTTACGGCTGCGAACGAGAACACCGAAAAAAGCTTGCTGATAGGAAAGCGCTCATACCAGATGCAGTAGCGCGACAACGTAGGGTGTTTTTACAAACGTCGAATCCTAACTTCGTTTGGTTCGATTTAGAAACGTCGGACAGTCAAGAAGAATCTGATTGTATGAGTACTACAGAGGGGCATCATTGTGGAAGTGATGCAGGCGCTACGCTACTATCTTTACGTCAACGCCGTGAGCTAGAAGATGGGGTTTACTGGTCCTGTCATATTACAGCGTCTCTTTATCCTGATGGCGCTGTAGGACAAATTAAAGGAAAAGCGAATGCGCCACCGGCTGAACGGTATTGGCCTCTAATTCTGGAGATGTTGTTCGATCCTAGAGTAACATACGTCAAGAAAGGATCGTGGAAGGACTGGCATGATTTCTCTGTTACTTGGCTAACAGAAGAAGAGCAAGAAGAAATCGCAGAGGCAAAGCCTAATCTATTCATACTGTCAGAGTATATAAAGCGTTTCGGTAGTGATACACTTTTACTGGATCGTTATGGTATCACGTTAGTAAATCGCGTTATTAAGTATCACGGTAAGACGTTTATACTTCTTAACTCCTATTTTGATGTGAAGAAAGTGGAAAGGTTTGAAGGCGTAGATACTAGCGCGTTTACTAGCTTGGATACGATTTTCTCGCGTCTTATTTGTGATTCTGAAGATAGTCGGCGGACGTACAGCGTTCTTTGTCGTTCGTATGATAACGTCACACTCCCCGATAAGTTGTGGCTTAACGCAGTTAAACGCTTTGATGATAGCCGCTATTCGCTCGTTGACGCTTTTGTGCGGTATATGCCACTTTCTATACACGATTTACTTTCATTGGACGAGTGGACAAAAGCGATGCAGGCGGCGAGCCGATCAAAAAACCATACAGACGTTGTTGGTCAGAGTATGTACTTTGTGCTAGTAGAAGGTCTTGCTAATGCCATGTATGATACTGCTATGGGTAATATAGAAAAAACTCTAAGTATTTCAGGTGTGCGTGGTAGTATAAATGAAGTGGATACGAAAGCACCTGTACATGTAGCAAATACGTACCGTAGAATACGTACGTGGCTAATTCAAAAAAGTAAAGATCCTGAAGATATGTTTAAAGAGGGGTACTGGATTGCTATACCAATGGAGTCGTACGTAAAAGCATTAGCGGCAGATAGGTACCGGAATCATGTAAAAGGCCCCGTTCTTTTAACAATAGAAGACTTGAGTTTCAAGGAGGAATTAAGGACTATAGGTTCAGGTAGACGCGGTTTCAACAGCCGGGCTACGTATAGTGCTTTCGTAGAACGTCTTTACAATAAAGGACTTATAGATGAGGATATGGCATACGAACTTCTTCAGGCAGTCGAAGACGAATTTTTAGAGGGGGCGCATATCCTCGTTTAATCTTCATTGCGGCGCTTTTATTACGTATAAGCTTATAACGGAGAAATAGATGTTTGAGCGCGATATTTATCCTGATGATAGCGTAGAACTACTTGGGAATCCACCCGATTACTATGAGATGATTCCGAAGGCGTACCTTGCTAATCCTTTTAAACGTCTTGTTAGAAACCACGTAGAGTGGGCAAAAGATATTTTAAAGAAGAACTTTCGTATCCGGTGGTATCTCCGCTTTTTGCGTTTGGGTCTTGCGGCTGATATGTATGTAGCTTACAGTCATATCGAAGAGGCCGACAAAGAGGCGCTTTTGCGTGAGTACCGTCGTTATAATAGAAAGACGAAAGGTGAAAAACTAGCGTTGCCGCAAATCACGGGAAGTACTGTTACAATGTTGCCTGTCGAATTGGACGATTTCGACTTGCTTTATCGTGCCAATCCGGTACGACACTATGATATTAGAGCACAATTACAACACTATATGGCATTAAATCTTGAAGAGATTAACGAGCTTCCTTTTGAATGGAAGTTGCCTGTTGAACTTTTTGCGGAGATGGAAGCGATTGAAGCACGGTGGACTTCTGGTATTCAGGATATTGAACGTATTATACCAAAAAACGCGTATGAGGTTGGTGTCCGTTTCAAGAAGAAGCCGCACTTGGGTTTGGTAACAGAACCAGAACCCGCGTTGTTTTTAGAAGTAAAGGATGGCTGGAACTGGTGGTTGCTGCATACACCAGATAGTACGATTGAGTCTGAAACAGTTGCACATTGCGGTGCAGATTCGTGGGCTGCGGATCTTTTGTCTTTAAGAGAGGATATTTACGATAAAGAAACCGGCGAGTTCGTTGGTTGGAAAGGCCACCTAACAGCGAGTATTGACGCGGACGGCTTCTTAATGCAGGTGAAGGGCTTTGCGAATAGTAAGCCAGGTGAAGAGTGGTGGGATTTTATTCGTCCTTTAATTTGGGGTGATCGTATTGAGGGTATGCGTCAAAGTGAGTGGGAGCACGAAGACGACTTTTCTGTTACAGATTTACCAGAAGAAGAGCAACTAGAGATTAAAGCAAAGAAACCTAACCTTTTTCGTATTGAAGACTATATTGATAAATTTGGTGTAGACGCGCATATTAGGAGTATAATAGGACTGAGCGATCCCGCAGAGTTCTCAGATCCCGATTTAGAATCGTCTTTAGAAAATGCCACGGACAGCGACGTACGTTTTGTATGGGAACTTTATAGCGATTCTTCGTATCTGGACCCTCCTGCGGATACGTATTTTGAACATAATTACATAGATGACGTACTATCTGAATACGTAGGAAGTGCAGATGCAGAATACATACGTGAACACGATTTAGAAGATGTACTTGTAGATCAAATACGCGACTGTTTTTCGTACGATTCAGATGAGGCAGAAGCCTACCTTGAAATTGCACTAGAGGATATTACAAATGTTACGCTAGTTGCGGAAGAAGCGGCTGGTTACGGAAGGTCGTCTTTTGATGTTATGCCTATGGACATTGATGCGGATTTGTCCGCGCTCTCATTGTCTTTTACTGTACCGTTAGTCGCTATTATTGATGGGCTTGTTGAAGAAGACATTGATATCAGAAGTGTTGGCAGTATTTATTTTTATGAGGTAAATATTGAAGGGGGTTATTTTAGTATAGAGAACTTCATTTCGGTAGATGGTGACTGTATACATACAATTGCAAGTGAGCTTGTAGAAGCAGCAAAAGAACAAGAAGAGGAAGAGGAAGAGGATTAAAAAAGATGCTTCAACATACAATACCTGCGTACGTCTACGACGTAATTTACCGACCAGCAGTAATAGCACAGAAGGCGCACGCATATGCTGCGAAGAAAGGTAAACCCGTAATTAACGTCGGTGCAGGGACACCGCAGTCGTCGTTGCGTGTACGGCTGTTTGGTCCTCAACTTTACGGCGACATTAACTGCGACCTTAACGGGAAAGCACAGTGTACACCAAAAGGTGTATGTCAATGCGACATAATGAATCTGAAGTTTCCTAACAAGTACTTTGGAGCCGCAATTGCTTCTCATGTTATTGAACACGTACCCGATCCGCAGAAAGCTGTTAGAGAGCTTATGCGTGTAGCCGATGCGGTTTACATCATTGTGCCGCTTTGGTGGGCACCGCATACCTGGCTCTATACTGACCATAAGTGGTATGTGAAAGAAATAGATAAGAAAGGCAACCTCAAGATGTTGAAGTTGTGGAGCTAATAAATGTACGCGTACGATATTTATCCTGAAGAGCACGTTGTTATAGAAAATCCACAAGACTACAGCATTATGCTGTCGAAGCATCTTTGGGATACAGGTAAACGTAAAGTTGTAGGTACACGCCTAATTAAATGGGCAGTTGACCATCTAAAAAAACACGCCCGTATCGTGTGGTACCTTCGCTTTGTACGTCTTGCGCTTGCAGATTGGACAGCGAATGAGCTAGAAGACCCAAAAATCTACAAGAAAGAGGTACGGCGATACAATAAAAAAGCAAGAGCCGCAGGCGCTACGCTTATTCCTGAACAGCATAAGCTTGTTATTATTGATCGTGAGCAGTTTCTTTATCTACGAGGTACAAACTACGAGTCGATGAATAACACCTTTATACATTACTTTGGTTACGACCTTCGTAAGATCAATGAGCAACCCTATGAGTACCTTCTTCCTGAAGAGCTTTTTACTCTGTTTGAGACGTACGTAAAAGAGGCGCAAGGTATAGCTGCACATGAAGAGGCGGTAGAGCACTTCCAGAAAACAGAAGACTTTGACTATACAGGCGATACTGCAATTATCTCGCACGGTTTTCGTCACGATGAAGCAGAAAACGACGCACGTTTCATACCTGATAAGGGAGATGAAAATCCTCGCCAGTTTATAGAATTTGATGATGGGTGGGGCTGGTTTGACTTAGGTTTAGACGCTGGTTATTGCAATGAAGAGAAAAACGCAATGGATCATTGTGGCAATCCTTCTGGTACTGCGCCACAGATAATGCTGTCGCTTCGTAAACCCCTTGAATACGAAGGTCTTAAATTTTGGAAACCTGTACTTACTTTCGCTTTAGATGAAAACGGCGGTTTACGGGAGATGAAAGGGTATAACAATACAAAGCCGTTAGAAAAGTACCATGAGTACGTTGTCGGTCTGTTGAATGACGATATCGTAGAGTCAATTATTGGTGGCGGCTATCTCCCACGAACGAATTTTGATCTTGACGATCTTAGCGAAGAGCTAAGAGCACAAGTTGACGTTGAAAAAATAGAGAGTATGAAAAGCGGAAATCGCGCTTTTCTCGACGGTGAGTTGGACCTTGAATTTTATTATGAAGGGGAGCCTGTCGGAGCGGACGGTGACGTGGATTTAGAGACATTGCCGCTCTCTGATATTATCTCTGAGTACGGATCGCATGAAATACAAGCGGCGTTTGCTGAAGTAGAAGAAGAGGATATAGATCCCTTAGATTTTGTAGACATTTCTACTGAAGCGATCCTAGAGAAAATAGCAAAGGTAGGACCACAAACAGAAGCCGACTTTATGGCGCTTCTTGCAGAGACAGTACCAGATGAGACAGATGAGATTCGCGCCTTTGACGAGCTAATCCGTACTAAAAATCGATTGTACGATGAAGTTAAAAGTATTTTTCTCGCTGCACACAGAATAGACGAAGAGAGCGTTAGGACTGTAAGAGAGCAAATTTTAGAGGCTGTTACGTGTAGAGATGTAAATGGCGACTACAACGACTACTGTGAAGAAGACAGGTATGCTGAACTAGAATTTGAAAGCGGCACGCTTTCTGAGCGATTAGGTCTTTATGCTGGAGATCGTCTAGCATCGACACCCTTTGCTGATATACCAATTACTATTTATGTTTGGATAGATGGTATATGGGACTACCTCTCGGATATGGTAGAAGACGGGCAGATAGATATAGGCGATGGGCGTGTCGGTATTTCTATAAGCAGCCTTTACATAGATATGGAAATTGACGAAACCATCGAATACGAGTTTGATTTAAAGTACTTTGATCGAGAACTTTGGTACCTAATGTTGCATTGGGATAGAAGAGGCTAACAATGGTGTACGACGTTTATCCTGACGGAGAAACTATCTTCGATAATCCTCCAGATTATCGAAGGATGATTCCACAAGCGTATTGGGACGAGCTTACACCTATACATACGCAAGAAGTAGAAAAGCAAATTGCATGGGCAGAAGAGAATTTAAAAGACCAGTTAAGAGTTACATGGTTTATGCGCTTCTTGCGTTTGGCTGTTGCCAGTATGGTTGTAGATTATCTTGACGACGGAGATGTGTACAATGACGCTGTAGCAGAGTATAATAAAAAGTCGAAAGGTAAAAAGATAGATTCCAAATTAGTAGATGGAGGGGAAGGGTGGGATTATGAGGGGCGGTATTTGGTGGAGTTAAGGTCAGGCTACACAAATACGCTACTTTGGATTGTCCGAAGCAGCCCTGTACGAGAACGACGAGTTTACAGATTTACACAATTATTCGATCACTTCCTCAACATGCCCATTCAGGAGATACAACAGCTTCGCTTTGGTTGGTTGCTTCCAGATCAGTTATTTGATAAAATGGAAGAAACCGAAGAGGCGTGGAAGAAGAAACAGCAGACCGCAGATCGCTTAATCTCTCCTGATGCGTACACAGAGGGTAAAGGCGTACGCCTTCCGTATCGCTGTGACAAAAAAATGGAGTTGAAGGTCTACCCGAAACCGGAGATCTTCATTGACTTCGAACCTCTATTTGATGGTGGTTGGGCGTGGTGGGATTTAAAAACGGCGAGGTGCCCTGTCGAATCTTGTACGCTAAAACATTGCGGACACGACAGTTGGGCTGAAACGTTGATCTCACTACGTGAACCTGTTACGGACGATAAAGGTCGTTTCTTTTGGAAACCACACCTAACTGCTAGTGTAGATGAAAACGGCTACTTGATGCAGTTAAAAGGTTTGATGAATAGTAAACCCGGCGAAGAGTGGTGGGATATGATTCGGGCGCTTATCTGGGATGATCGGATAAAAGGCGCAAGAAGAAGTCAGTACGGGTCGGAAGACGACTTTTCTGTTACAGATTTACCAGAAAAGGAACAAGAGGAAATTAAAGAAAAGAAGCCGAATCTGTTTCGCATTGGCGACTATATAAAGAAGTACGGAAAAGATGCGTACGCAGAAAAGCGCCTTGAAACTGAAGGACCAAATATTCCTGATACGGTCGAGATAGATTCAGAGCGTATCGAATACTATATTAGTAACTACAACGAGGCAGAAGCAATTCTTGAAGGTAACGTATTTGAGGTTACAGAAGTAGAAGAGGCTTACTATGAGGTTACTGATGAAGCGTGGGGTAGTATTGATACAGAAGTTTCTGAATTTCTAAGCGACAACGAAAGAGCCAAAGAAGCTGTTGACACGGCGATCCGAGATCAGATAGACGCGCAATTTTATGAGGGAGTAGCGCAGGCAGTAGCAGACGCAATAGAATCTGCTAAAAACTCTGCTACTTTAGTAGAATTAGAAATTGAATCTGAAGATGGAGATACAGATGCAGCCAGCGTTTACGCTACGTCTTCAGTAGATCGGTGGGGTGATGTAGTTTTCTCAATCGACAAAAACGATTTTATGGCGGAATTTGCAGACTCCGATATTCTTTGGAGTTTTGAAAACGTATCTGCTATAGGTGCAAACTTCGACGACATTGATTTGGACTATCTATTTGATGATTTAGATATAAATACAGATGTTAGTAACGTAGCAGAAGAAATCGCACGCAGCTACGGGTGGCTCTCACAAGACGAATTAGATGAATTAGAAGAAGAGGATGAAGAAGAGGACGAAGAAGAGGAAGAGGAAGAGGACGACGAGGAATAATGCGATACGTACGCGAAAATCCTGATTATCAGGCTATGTTCTCTGATAAATTGTTGAAGGACGCCCATGTAACCAGAAAAATGTTAAAAGAGATAATATCTGATGCCCGTGGTATTTTGAATCCACAGCGCGTTGACCGGATGATGTGGTTTATGCGGTTGTTGCGATTAGGTATGTACGGTACACCTGCATACAATGAGCTATACTATTCTTCAAGGCCCACAGAAATCGAACCTCTCTATAAAACGTACAAAGATGCTATAAAAAAATATAACAGAAAGGCAACTAGACATGGGGCCGATCCGCTTTATGTATCTGATTCTTACGAGATGAGGGGAATACAATTAGCGTGGATACCTCCGGGTTTATATTATGAAGGTGACGATATACTTAGGCACGTACAGCACTTTATGGCTTTAAATCTCCCTTGTATAAATGAAATACCTTTTGGTTGGAAACGTCCAGATACGCTTTT
>CAZUAH010000273.1:0-18415 GCA_964617665.1 uncultured Pirellulaceae bacterium | reverse complement strand
TGGAGTCCCTCAAAATGATCCCCAATCGTGAAGAGAATCTGGGCCGCCGGAACCTATGAGTGTATTGTCGTTGCTGTCCGTGTAGGTGTAGGAGGTAACCAAGTCGTCGGTTTCCGTATTGCCGAAGCCATCCAACTCACCCACGATAATCGTCTGGGATGCGACATTGCCTGTGTCTGCATCGACCGCGTACAATGTCACATTGCCAAGTTCGTCCACGTACTTGGTTACCGCATTCCACTGCTCGTCGTATTCCCATTGGCGACTTGAACCATCGGAAAGCGTCGTCTGGATCGGATTGCCATTTCCGTCGTAGTCATAGGTGGTGATCGACGAGGTCAATGGGCCGTCGTCATCCGGATCAGGCTCGATCGTTTTCAGGGTTTGTCCCTTGGCGTTCCGCAGGTAGCGCGTCGTTTGTCCCTCGCCATTCACCGCGTTGGTGGGAAGGCCCCAGCCGTCCACATCTGCCGAGGTCGTCACGCCGCCAACCGTCGAACTGACGTCGATGTCGGTGGCCGCGACAAGATCGGCCGGATTTTGCTGCGTGCCCACTCCACCGGACGTATCGACCAAGGCCGCAGCGAACACGGAAACGTAGGTATCCTCGCTGTCGTCCGCGTGCGTCACCTTCTCCAGCCGAAGCGCATGGTCGTACTCGTAACTTTCGACTCCGCCGCCAGGAGAAGTTACCGTCGCCAGCATGCCATTCGTGTCGTACGTCAGGGACGTAACGGGCGCGGACAGGGGCCCGGTGCCGTCGGGGTCGGGTTTGGTGATCGCCGTGATCTCTCCGCTGGCGTTCACGGTGTAAGTTGATGTGACGCCGTCCGGTTTCGTGATACTGCTCAGATAGCCAGTCTGCTGGTCATAGGAGAACGTCGTTGTGCGGACGCCGGGCTCGGTCATGCTTGCCAACTTGCCCGAACTGTAGCTGTACGTGGTCTCGTTGCCGTCCGGGTCGGTGGTCGAGGTGAGCTGACCGCTCGTGTTGAACTCGTCCTCCGTTCCGTTCTTGGCCGTCAGCGTGAATCCGGTGGACCAACTGCCCGTAAGAGTATAGGCGTTGGTATCGCGGAAGTTCTGTGCGATCCAGCCACCGCTGCCGGCCGGCTCGAAACGTTGCAGGCCAGACTGCATAAGCAGAACGTCAGACCCGTCGGCAACCAGAGAGGAGACGCCGTGCGGGAACCAGCCCGAAGCCATATCGCTGTCCAGCGTGCTGATGACATTCTTGTCGCCCGTGACCGAGACGACCTGCGTCGAGGTATCGGAGTAGTGTTGCGTGAGTTGAACCGTCCAGTCATACGCGCCGGTGGAGAGGCTGGACACATCCGCGGGCAGAGAGAAGGCATACGTCTCGCCTGCTTCCGCCTCCGATCCGTCGAACCAAATTGCCGTATTGGGGGACGCCGATCCAAATGCGGTCAGTTTGGCCTCGACCAAATCCAGCGTGGCCGTGCCGTTGGTCAAGTCCAGCGGTTGATAGGCAACCACCGTTTCCTGCCCCGAGGCATATTGCGAGAAGTAGGTCAGGTCTGTTCCCGCGTCCGAGAGCCCCGCGCCGCCGGTGGAGCCATTGCAGGATTCGATCACGCCGTCGGAGTAGGATGAACTTGCCCCGGCAAAGCAGCAGGACGTACAGTTCTGGGGATCAAGTGTCGGCTCGAGTATCTTGAGCGTGGCCGAATTCCTCAACGTATCTACGTTCGATCCGGAAATGGTGGCGGTTACCTCCTCGCCATCGTCGTTGCTATACTTGTCGTACCATGGGAAGACATTGACGGCATAGGTAGTCGCAGTTGCGAGGATGGTCAACTCTGCCGACGAGTCATCCGGGTCAATGATCGTACCACCTTCATCGGCAGCGTAGCCATCGGCGTCTGCTTTGTCATTCTCGATATCGCCCTCATCCGGGTAGCTGTCGTCGTCCAGCCCCTGCGCATCGCTCTCGCCGTTGCCACTGGTCGTCATAGAGATCTCGATGCCAACCTCCGTCTCTGACGGATTGTCATTTCCCGGCAGCAAATACACGCGGAACTTGCCCGGACTACCAACCTCTTCGACATTCTCACTATCGGGAGCGTCTGCTAGCTTCATGGGTTCGAAGGCGTCGTCGACGGCCTCGATGACCCAGTCATTGTCGTTGATGGTTACGGTGGCTTTTGCATTGGTGACGGGGTAGGACTGGGTGTAGCAGCAACTGTCGCACGCTTCGCCGTCGCCGGTCAAATGCAGCAACACCGTCTCTTTGCATTCTGCCGTCTGATCGTCACGCACATCGACAGGTACCGTTACCGTCTCGTTTCCCGATCCAGAGGGTAGCGTAATGGTGCCGGAACTGATCGTCGTCTGGAAATCCGTGCCTTCGCCCGTACCTTCAGTGGCGTACCACACGCCTGCTGCACTGTCATTGTTCGTTGGCGAATAGAATTCGTACGGTACCTCGATGTCGTACGAGTAATCCATCGGACTGTTGCCCACGGCCACCCGCTTGACGACGAACTCTCCATCCACGCAAGGGTCCCCCTCGGCGGCTTCCTCCTTGCCGTCGGTCGTCTCGACAACGATGGTCCACTCGTCGTCGTCGTCGATCGTCATGGTTGCCGACGAACCGCCGGCTATCTCGCCATATCCTCCTTGACCATCGCACCAGGCTCCACCTGTGATCGTGACCGTGATTGTCTCATCGCCTTCATATTCAATGTCGGCCTCCGGTTCGATCGTGTGCGTCTCGCTCCCGTCGCCGGAGAACATCATGGTCTGATAGGGACTACTATAGGACCAGTCCTGGTCGTAATCGGAAGACTGCGTGTAGTCGCCGCCGTAGCTACCAAGGGTCGCGTCGCCTGTTACGGTATAGTAGGCGTAGGCCCAGCCTCCCGACGGCACACCGGAGACGGAAATGGTGAACGTCTCGCTGTCGTTGCTAGTCTCGTCCAGAGTGGAGCCGCTGGCCGACACGCTGGCCGTTACCGACAATAGTTGACGCGATTCCAACGGTTCGACCGCAAGCAGACGCTTCAGCCGACGCCGTTTCGCGCGATCCCAATTCTTCCGAGCCCTTCTCGAACGAGCGCCAACCATCCGTCTAATCTTGTCAACCATTGCCATAAGGTCCCCTCCAGATGAAAAAGACACAAGTTGTGTTTGATGACTTACACCACATCAATTGGAGCGGCGGGCAAGGATCGCACCGCCCGCTCGAAAAACCGTTCGTATTCTGAAACCACCCCGTCGTCTTCATAAAGAACTTCCGACCGTTCTCGGATCTGCTGCTCGAATGCTCGACGGAAGTCAGCATCCCGTCCCAGTCGCACCGCCAGATCCACATACTCCTGTTCATTGGAGACAGCCAAATCGCCGATGCCCATTCGCGTATACAAACCCAACGCATATCGTTGGACCATGTATCTACCCGGCCAAGTGACAACGGGGATTCCTAACGAGAAGGCGTCGTACCCCGTGAGCGAAGCGCTGTAGCACGGAGCATCCAACACCACGTCCGAGACGCTAAGTAGGCGGTAGTAATCCCGCGTATTCTGTTTTGGCACAAAGAGAATTCGCCGGGCCGCATCATCGTCCATCTTGTTGCGGAAGAGCTGCTGCATCGCTTCCGCCGTTCGCCTACGCTGTCCGGCAAGCATAATAACATGGCCGGTGGCGTCTTCCGCCAGCACGCGATGCAGTAGGTGTACGAAATCCGCTTGAAACTTCGCCATCCGTTGCGGACACAGGTATATGGCGCCGGATCCAGGCAGCCCGAAGTCGTCCCGAGTCGCCGGCTCGGGAGCCGAGGGACGCGGCTGCCAAGCAGTGGAACCAGTAAACTGAACAAGTGTCTCCGTATAGTCCTTTCCCGCCTCTTCGCCACGCTCGAAGAGCTGCGATGAGATGAAGTAGTCGATATTCGAGATGCCGGTCGTTCCATGATTCCCGAAGCCGATGCACTGGATCGGTGCCAAAGGAAGAAACGGCAGGAAGTAGTTCATAATGTCCGTGCCAGCGTGCCAGTGAAGCACCACATCGCATTCGGTCTGCTGTACCACCTGACACGCCCGCTCGATGTGGCGTGGAAAACCGATCCATGACACATCGCTCGAACGAACCCGATCACGGCACAGCGAAACGACACTTTGGGAGACCAATCCCACAACCTCGAAGCGGCGACGGTCCATCCGCTGGATGATCTCCCCAAACCCACGCAGGAATCCACCCTCGTGTCCACGAGTGCAGGTGAAGCCGACGCGAATCTTGTCGCGCTGGCGATGTTGGGGCCGCTGCCTGGGAAATGCGGAGGCAAACAGTCGGGCATATTTCTCTTTCAACCGCCGGTTGCACACGCCGTGATGCGATAATTGAAACGAAGGGGCGAATCCATCGCGAAGCGCACGCCGCCAATCAAAGGGCGGCGGATCAGCTAGAGCTTCGTCCAACTGTCGCTCTAAGTCAGCACGGTATGCATCGACGGCCTCGGTCGTCTCAAAAACCGGGGGGCACAGGCTGAGATGCCGCAGACGCCACATGGGCCGATCCGGACGCAGGGCAGCCGCACGGGTGAATGCCTCGCGAGCTAACTCGGTGTCGTCCAGATCGGCGCGTACCAAGCCAAGGTTGAGTTGAGAGGCGATCGAGCCAGGGTTCAGGGCGAGTGCCTTCTCGTACTCCTTGGCCGCGTCATCCAATTGCCTCATGGCCGCCAGGATGCCGGCGTGGACATCGTGGACCTCGGCTCGTTCCGGTCCGGCCGTGCTCGACTCGCGGCAGAATCGCAATGCTGCGTCGAAGTCGCCTTTCTCTCGGTGAACCACGGCCAAATGCAGCAGCGCGTCCGCATGGCCGGGCTGAAGATCCAGCGCATGGTTCAACGCTTCTTCCGCTGCGGCCAAATCACCCATGTCCAAGTGCGTGAGTCCGAGGTTGGACCAAGCATCTGGATACTGATTCCGAAGGTGAATGGCTTGCTCAAAGGCATGTCTAGCGTCCTGATGACGCCCCAGCTCTCTCAGGACGGCGCCGTAATTATTCCAGTACACTGCCTTGGTATTGCAGAAGGAGAGGGCACGTTCGATGTGTTCGAGCGCTTCGGCGGAATTGCCGCGCTCGTTCAATACGACCCCCAGCAGATGCCACGCACCGGCATGCGTCGCGTCCTCACTCAGGACGGCCTGATATATGGCTGCGGCCTCGTCCGAGCACCCAGACTGATGCAATGCCAAGGCCGCTCGAAACCTCTCCTGCGTCTGGTTCATGTATAGCCGAATCCGCCGTGTGCAGTGGCAGTTGATGAGCAAGAGAATTCGCTAACATCCGCGGACGGCAAGCTACACTAGAGACAACAGGATGAGAATGGCCATTTCTGCCATAGGCATGGCCGTTTTTGCTATCCGCTAGCCCGGATTATTCATGAGCCGCTTTGGCGCTAGCCGCGGTTCTCGTAGATGCTGACAGAACCGTGGCTAGCGCCAAAACGGCTAATCTGCAAACTGCTATTCGCCTTCTCTAGGTAAGCCATCATGCGCCAACGAGTTAGGCGACTATACTCCATCTTCATGAATAATCCGGGCTAGGTGCTTGACGTCGGAAAGCCGGATGCTAAGGCTGTCTCTACTGGCAACACCAGGCTGATGAGTTCCTCGACAGATTCCACTTCCATCTTCTTGAGGATCTTTGCTCGTTGATGCCGCACGGTATGCGGGCTCGTACCAAGTTCGCGCGCGATGCATTTGGCGGGCTTCCCCTTCAACAGGAAAGTGAGCACCTCCCGCTCGCTCAGCCGTTGCAGGCACGTGTGGACTCGCACACGCATGAGGTGATTTCGTCGATGCTTAGCCTCAAGTTGCAGAGCGTTAAGGATCGCTGCATTTAGCCGACCCAAATCCTCAGGATGCCTCAAGAAGTCGATTGCGCCGCTTCGGAAAGCGGCAATGGCTGACGGCATGTCGTCGCTGGCGGTAACGAAGACAACCGGCAAGCACACACTATTCCGTTTCACGAGATCCTGCAATTCAAGCCCGCCAGCGCCGCGCAATTCCAATTCCGTCACTAGGCAAGCAGAGATTGGAAACGGATTCTCTGTTCCAACGTCAACATGATGCCCATTCCCATCAGGGCGTAGAGCAAATGAGGCCCTCCCATTCAACTCCGCAAGTTCCCAACGGCGAGAGAAGTCCTCCGCGCACGAGAACCTCTCAACGACAATCTCATCCATTCTCACCAATCTGCGATAGACGTCGGAAAGCCATTCGCCCTCACCGACAAGAAATACTGTCGGACTTGTGACTGGTGTACCTGCAGTTGGAGCACATCGCCGCGTCCCTGTTCCGGTGAAGCGCGCGCGTTCAGTCTTTCGGTGCATGTTCTTGCGGTCTATTCAACAGTGGGCCCCCAAATTACTAATCGAAAAACGGCAAGAATTCTGGACAAGCGAAATCCAAGAAACATCTATTCACGTACCCCGCCTCAAGATTCGGCTGTTCCGGTGCATGAACACGCACCAGAATGTGCCAAGGTGGCGAATGGCGTTCCATGCTGGACTTTGTCGGCGCGTGCCGCCGCTTGATTCCATGGGAGCATGGTACTGTCGTCAACTGGAGTATCTGATTACCCCCCTTGCAAACTCCAACCGCCTCAAGTCGCGGCTCTAAAAAAAAGGGGGGGGGTGATAGCCGGCCAGCATGGACGGCTCTGGCGTAGCATCGACATCGTGTCAACGTCCCGCGAGAGTCCACGAGGGTCTTGTGGTCGCGTTTGAAGGCAACCCACTTGACGCGATGTGTGGCCAAGGCAGCCGTCCGGTCGAGAGGATTTATGGAAAAGAGGGGAAGAGGCTGACACTACAGCCGACAGCCAATGATCGTCCTTCCCCCCGCGTCTCGCGGGTGGTAGAGTGAAGCCAATCCCTTGCCGGCCCACCACTTGTTGTTTGGATGATCCGATGGGCCTGCGAAGACTTGGCCCCCCCCTACGAAGACCTCACCATCACCCATGTACATCCGTCTGGCTCAACGTTTTCTGCTGGAAACCGACAAACGCTTGTTGTGGAAGTTGTTCTGGAATGCCGGCATCAAGGGCATTCGGTCCATCCGCAAGCACAAGCGACGTTTGAAACGGGGGGAGTTCTTTCCGCCTTTCCTTTACATCTCGGTCACCAATAGCTGCAACTGCCGCTGCCAGGGCTGTTGGGTGGACGTGACCGCCAAACAGGCGAAGATCGATGTCGACGCCATGGACCGGCTGATCAACGAGGCCAAACAGGCGGGCAATTCGTTCTTCGGCCTTTTGGGCGGCGAGCCGTTTATGCACAAGGAACTGCTGCAGATCCTGGCCAATCATCGCGATTGCTACTTCCAGATCTTCACCAACGGACATTTCATCACCGAAGACGTCGCCAAAGAAATGCGCAGGCTGGGCAATGCCACGCCGCTGATCAGCATCGAGGGGAACGAAATCGTCAGCGACGAGCGCCGGGGGCACAACGATGTGTGGGACCGGACGATGGACGGCTTGCAGCACTGTCTGGACAACAAGCTGTTCACCGGCGTGTGTACTAGTCTCTGTCAGACGAACTTGGATTTGCTGACCGAAGACTGGGTCGACCGGCTGATCAAGTTGCGAGTCATGTACGCGTGGTTTCACATCTATCGGCCCGTAGGCCCCGAGCCGAAACCGGAATTGGGCCTGACTCCGGAACAGCAGCGACGTGCACGAGAGTTCGTTGTCGAAATGCGGGCTCGAAAGCCAATTCTGTTCGTGGACGCATATCACGACGGTTTCGGCGGGGCCCTTTGTCCAGCCGCCACCGGCTTCACGCACCACGTTGGACCATGGGGCGACATCGAGCCATGCCCCGTCATCCAGATCGCCAAAGAGTCGATCTATGACGATCGTTCGCTTACGGAGATTTTCAACGCGTCCGAGTTCCTGAAAGACTTCCGCGAGACGGCGGCCAGCTACACGCGAGGCTGTATCTTGCTGGAACGCCCTGATCTGCTAATGGAACTGGCGCAGCGTCACGACGCACGCGACTCGACCGCGCGGGGTACGGTCATGGCGGAACTGGAAGCGATGGAAAGCCGCACGTCGCAGTACAATCCGGACGTAGAGATCCCGGAAAAGAGCTGGGTATATCGACTGGCAAAACGGCTGTGGTTCAATGACTATGGAGCCTACACCAAACACTTCCGCCCAGAGAATTGGCGAGATCCGCGAGCGCACAGCGACCAGCCGAAAATGGTGCGGACTGACGAGTAACTGACCAGCGCGGCCTGTGGCGGCAACCGGCTCATATTCTTGCCCAGATCGGTCCTGGCAAGAATATGATTGGCAAGAACATTCTTCCCTTCTCTTTCCACGAGGAGATGCATGCAAGGAAGGATCGAGCGACGGCCAGCGGTACGGCGCCGCACCTCAGACCCAACGCGGTCTCAGAGATCGAGTTCATCCAACTGGTCAATCAGATCGTCCAAATCATCCCTTGATTCGTGCTTTTGGCCGTCGAAGTCCGCAGGTGCATGCCCATCCGTGTCATCGCCGGCCGCCCGCAGTTGTTCGTCGCGTTCGCGAGATGCCAAATCCAGGGAATCCGCCGAATCATCCGGAGCGCCGAATAACGCAGAGAGGTCGATCTTTGAGCCGCTTGTATCGCCAAGATCGCCAGCGATGGCAGGCGTTTTGTGTTGCGGAAAGATGATTGCACTCTCGGGGCAGACGCGACTGCATGCCGGGCAGCCTTTACGGCAGCTGTCGGGTTGTTCGACCAGAATCGCGTCCGAACGATCCAAGCCGTACACACCGAACAGGCAGAAGTCGATGCACTCCATGCAGTTCGTACAACGGCTGTAGTCGATCACGGGATACCATCGCCGACCAGTCGCTTCGTTGATGCGTTGCGGAACATCCGCGTCGGTTTGGCGATCCGTCAGACCGTTTGATTCGGCAGCAACGCGGGCCTTTGTCTCTTCGGCAATACGGATGATCTCGTCAACGTACGGCTGAGCATCACTATGAATGCGGAGATCCAAACAGTAGATTGCGCGGTCCGTCACGCTCCGATCCTCGATGACACGGCGTCTGGGCTCGCCTTCCGTTGGTTCGGCATCCATTTCGTCTCTGCCGTCGTCGACGAGCGACGTCGTCCCAACACGTCCGCTGATGCCGTTGCGGTCGAGCACCCAATGTGTGGCGCGTGGGAACAGCCACGACAGTACAATCATGTCGCCCTGAATCTCCCGCAATGCGGTCAAGCTGGGGCCGTCCGGCTTCAGATCGCACAGATTGGATACGATGGTGATGTCCAGCCCGTGCCGTGTAAGAATGCCATCGACTATCGCGTCCTCCAGCGCGCGATGCGCGGGATTGCTGCTGCGGCTCTGTGAAACAACGATGGCGATACGACTATCCATGCGACCTATTCGTTCAGTTGTCCTTTGATTGTCCGTTGTGCGACTTGCCAGGCGGCTTCAACGTGCTCGACGTATTCCTCGGGCGTCAGCAACGGTTGCCCGCTGCCGCGGATTTCGAATAGCCACCCTTCGCCGTAGTTGTCGCGGTTGATCCCCGAAGGATCGGAAAGCAACTCTTCGTTCAAGGCCGTCAATCCTCCGCTGATGGGAGCGTACAGCATGCTTTGCGCCTTCTTGCTTTCGATCGCCCCGATCTCTTGCTTATGGCTGAGTTCGATACCAGGATCGAAACCCCAGTCCAGAAAATACACGTCCTGGAGCAGGCGGACCGAGTAAGCGGTGAAGCCGAAGCGGTATACGTCGCCTCGCGGCAAGGCCCACATGTGGTTTCTTGCATAGAGACGATCGGTCGGGAAGTGGGCCTCGAATTGGCCCATCAGGAATACCAAGTGGTCGCTCATATTTTAGTCAAACAACGCGCCCACTCGCACTCCAGAATGACCAGGCACACCGGGTAAACTCGACTCTTGGTCGACGGTGGACATGTCTTGTCGTTACTTCTCACCAAAACAATAAACCACACCGTCGTCGTTGGCAATGACCAAACGGCCGTCGGCAACGGCCGGTGAACCGGTGTATCCGCCGCCAGATTCATACTGCCACAGCTCTTTGCCCGATTTCAGGTCCAAGGCGTACAGCCGACCGTCGGCCGCGGCCGCGAACACGCGGTCGCCGACGATCACAGGCGACGAATCGAATCGCGATTTGGCGGCGAAGCTCCAGAGTTCCTCGCCCGTCTTTGGGTTCAACGCGTGGACTCGCTTGTTGCGGCCACCCACCACGACTTGGCTCCTCGTAGCCGCGGGGCAACTGCGAAACGGTTGGCCGTCGTCTTCACTGAATGTCCACGCCACTTCGGCCTTCCGCCAGTCGACGCAAAAGAACGCCGCGCCCTCGGTTCCAAAATAGACTCGGTCACCCACGGCAGCCGGGGTGACGCCCGTGGGAGCTTGGATTTCGACGCTGGCCACCTCCTCACCTTTGGTCAATTCCACAACGTGCAATTGACCATCGCAGCCAGCCAGGAAGCAGCGGCCTTCAACGATCGTGGGCGTGCAACGGATCTGGTCTTCGATGGCATGCTTCCAGACCAATTCGCCGCTTTTCGCATTCAGGCAGTAGAGAGTGGCATCCTGCGAGCCGACCAAGACATTGTCGCCGAAGAAGTTCGCACTCGAGTCGATCTCTGCCTCGGTTTCGTGGTCCCATTGCAGCTTGCCATCAGCGGTGCTCAGGCAGTAGAAGAACCCATCGTAGTCGCCGATGTATACGAGCCCATCACGCACGGCGGGCGACGCGATGAAGCGGCTTTCGGTCTCGTATTCCCACTTCTTCGTTCCATCCTTAAGATCCAACGCATACACTTTGCCGTCCAGATCGCCGATGTACACAACACCGTCGACGATGGCAGGAGTACCTTCGAAAGCCCCCTTCTCGACCGTGAACTTCCACACCTCTTCCAACTTGTCCGGCAAACCGCTCTTAGCCACACCCGTTGAGCACGCATCACCGCGGAAAAGCGGCCAATCGCCCTTCAGTTCGGTGGGCTTCGGCGCAGCAACCGCCGTAGCGTCCGATGAACCTGAAGAAGCCGATTCATCTTCTGTTATACCCGGCGCGCACGCCGCCGCGCACAACATTACAACCAACACGCTATGCCAAAGTAGCCGACACATATTCTGCCTCCGTATTGAACCGGCTGGGGACATTGAAGGGACGGTCACTCTATCACAGTGACCGGCGGGAGTATGCATTGACAACAAGACGAAGGGGATTCGGCTCCCGCCTACATCTCGCTGTTAGACCATCTATACTACGAAAATGGCCCCTCTCGCCACAAGTTAGGCCGCTGGTTTCTCGTAGTGCTTGTCTGCCGGTACTGCTTCCATCAGCATCTCAATCAACTGTTCACTGCCGATGTTGTTGGCTTGTGCCGAGTAGTTTCCGGCGATACGGTGCCGAAGCGCGGGTTTGGCAACCGCCTGCACATCAGCGGCAGTAGCGTGATACCGTCCGTACAGAATCGCTCGCGCCTTGGCACAAGTGACCAGCGTCAGCACACCTCGTGGACCGGCTCCCCAGTTAACCCACTTGTTCACGAACTCCGGCGCCTCCGGCGTTCCGGGGCGCGAGGCACGAACCAGCGCCCAGGCATAGCCAAGCACCTGATCCGCAACTGGCACGCGAGTGACCAGCTTCTGCAACTCGATGATCTCCTCGCCCGACATACACGCCTGAATCTCGCCCAATCCGCCAATGGTCACACGTCTGGCGATTTCCCATTCCTCAGCGCCGCTCGGATAGTCGACCCTGATGTACAGCAAGAAACGGTCTAATTGCGCCTCCGGCAGCGGATAGGTACCTTCCTGTTCCAGAGGGTTTTGTGTGGCCAGCACAAAGAACGGCGCTGGCAAAGCGTGCATCTGTCCGCCAGCGCTTACTTGACGCTCCTGCATCGCTTCCAGCATGGCGGCCTGCGTCTTTGGCGGCGTTCGATTGATTTCGTCGGCCAGGATCATGTTGGCGAAGATGGGACCGGGCAGGAACTTGTAGGCCCGCTCGTGCGTATCCTGATCCTCCTGGATCACTTCGGCACCCGTGATGTCGCTGGGCATCAAGTCCGGCGTGAACTGGATACGCTTGAACGTCAGGTGGATTGACTCGGCCAGCGAGCTGATCAGCAGTGTTTTGGCCAGCCCCGGCACGCCTTCCAGAAGGGCGTGACCGCGAGAGAACATGGTGATCAGCACTTGCTCGATCACTTCATCTTGACCAACAATCACCTTAGCCAATTCATCGCGTATCCGTTGGTAGCCTTCTTTGCAGCGTTCGACTGCAGCCATGTCGTCTTGGTTGATATTCTCGTCGGTCATGTGAAATGGTCTCCGAGGCTTCTTGTTATGTGTCAATCAATGCTTTCAAAGTACCGGCGCAATCGCTCTTCGTATCCTCTCGGGGCTCGGTTGCGAGCCCGGGCACGGATCGCGTTTCGCAACTCAGGTGGCAACTTGGCAAACCAAGGTTCTTCTCTGAACTTGCGTTCCTTTGCGTCCGCGTCCTCGTCGCTGTCCGCGGTGCGGCTGTCTCCATCCGCGGGCGGTTGAAGTTCCAGCGGGTTTTCGGGCGTCGCCTGGTTTTCGGAAGAATCGCCAGCGACGGAAACGCCGCCTGCGGAAGCAATAGACGAACTAGGCCCAGGTTTCGGCTGTTCGGCCGGTTGAGGTTGGCCGGGAACTTGGCTCTGAGCTTGGTCTGTTGCCGGAGTCTGCCCCTGAGGCTGGCTGGCCATCTGGGCCTGAGCCAGAGTCTCGGCCGCCTCGGCCATGGCCTGCGATCCGGCGATTTGCGCCGCGGTCACTTCCGGCGATTCAGGCACGAAGCCGGTACCGAGTTCGGCTTGTGAAGGGGCTGGCTGTCCTTGGCCGGGAGGCATAGGCTGGCCTTCGCCGGCTGGTTCACTCGAGGCGGCGGGTTGCATCTCGCCGGCCGGTTCGCCTTGGGCTACCGGCTGGCCTTCACCGGTCGGTTGACCCTCGACTGGCATTGCTTCGCCGGCCGGCTGCCCTTCGCCCATCGGCAATTCTTCGAGGGGGCCAAGCGGTTCTCCGGCCAATGGCAATTCTTCCATTGGCTCGTCAAACCCCATCTCCAATTCGGATGCGGCTTCCAGCCCCTCGCGAATTGGCTCGTTGGCAACCTCCTCCTGGTCCGAGATCTCCACAGCTCCTTGCCCCATGGCACGCTGTGCCTGAGCGAATTGCTCAGTGGCGTCCTGGAGAGCTTGGGCCGCTGCGATCTGTTCTGATGACGGTTGGCTATCTCCAGCCGGTTGGCTTTCACCCATCGGTTCGCCCTCGCCCGAAGGTTCGTCTGCGGGTGGTGTGTCGCCACTATCGGCCTCCGCCATTTGCTCCAATGCCTCGGCCTGTTCGCCGATCTCCTCGCGAGCCTCTTGCTGCTCTTCAGCCAATTCGGCAATAGCATCCGCGATGTCCCGGTCTCGTGCGATCTGCTGTTCGCGAGCCTCCAGACTGGCGGCGGCACGCTCCAAACCACGCTGGACCTCCTCGCCGGCAGCGACCGCCTCGCTCGGGCTTTCTTCCGCGCTCTCGGCACCCTGCTCAGCGGCCTCCTCCGCTCCTCGCAATGCCGCCGCGGCGTCGGGGCTGACCCCGGACGCTTGTTCGGCCATTTCGCCCGTCTCCTCGGCTTGCTGCGCGAGTTCCTCTCCTTGTTGGCCAGCCATTTCATTGACGGCTTCCTGCAACTGCTCTTCCGCCTGGGCCAGCGCTTCGCCCGTGGCCTCTTGGGCCGCCTCGGTCGCCTCCGCGTCGCCCGACTCGATAGCCTGTTCAGCCGTCTGCGACTGCTCCTGTGCCTCGCCCAGGTTCTCGGTTGCTTCAGGCGCGGCGTCACCCGCCAACTCTGCAGCCTCTTCGGTTTTCTCGCCTACACGTTCTTGAGCTTCGGCATCCGGTTCGCCGGGCGGCGCTTGTGATGCTTCCTCCGCTGCCTGGTTGGCGGCTTCTTGTGCTTCGGCCAAGGCTTCTTCGGCCGCTTGTCGTGCGGCCTCGGCACGGTTGGGATTACCGCCAATTGTTTCCTTGGCGGCTTCCGCGGCCGCTGCAGCCGCTTCCTGCAATGCCTCGGCCATCTCGCCATCGGCCTGTTCGGCTAGCTCCGCGGCCGCTTCGGCAACCTCCTGCTGTTGGGTGGCGGCATCCAGCGGTGTGTTCGCCTTGCCCTGCGCGAGTTCTTCCGCAGCGTTGGACGCTTCGGCCTGTTGCGCCGCAGCATCAGCCACTTGTTCCGCGAACTCGGCCGCATCTGCTGCCTCTGCGCGACCAGCGGCGCGCTCCTGCTGTGCTTGAGCTTCCTGGACTGCGTCCAATGCCTGTTGTAGCTGTTCAAGAGTTTCGGCCCGCGTGCTGTCGGCCTCCGCCATCGCTTGTCCGACCGGGTCCTGCACCTCGGCAACTTCCTCAAGTTGTTCGTCCGCCAGCCCCACCAGGTCTTCAGCCGTCTGTTGCACATGTTCGCGCAACGCGGCGGCGGCTTGCTCAAGAGCCTCCGCAGCGTTCTCGGCCGACTGTGCGACTTGGTTGGCCATCGGTTTGGACGGCTCGCCAGGCGATTCGCTTGCCGCCGCCAGACCTTCTGAAACGTCTCCGATCGGCTCCGCCGCCTCGTTCAGTTGTTGGGCTACTTCCGGAACGGCCGATTCGACGCCCTCGGCGATCTTCTCGGCGACTTCCTGTACCGACTCCTGTTCTCCCGAGAATTCCTCGATTTGTTCTTCTGAGAATCCCTCACTTTCCGCGGCCTCGCTCGCCGCTTCGGCGATTTCGCGTTCGCTTGCGGCGGCTCGTTCCAGGGCTTCAGCGGCACGAGCCAGTTCGCCAATTTCGACAGCCATTTGGCGGCGTTCCGTGTCGGCCAACTGGGCTTCGGTCTCCGCTAGAGCCTGTTGGATCGCATCCTCGGCGCTGGCAGCCGCTTCTTCGCGTTCCTCGGCCATTTCCGTCGAGGCATCCGCGAGTGTCTCCTCGGCTTCGGCCACAGCTTCCTCGGCATCGGCCAATCGCGACTCGATCACACCCGGCAAATCATCGGTCTCTTCCGTGGCCGCTTCGGTAGCGTCTTCCAGGGCTTCGGCGACTGCCTGCTCTTGTTTGTGGGCCTCGGCGGGCTTCTCTGCTGCGGCTTCCGCGACCTCCGATTGTTGTTCGGCGATCTTCTCAAGTTGTTCCTTCAGTTCCTTCAGTTGTTCGACCTGCTCGGCAAGCTCCTCGGCACTTTGGTCCGTCCGCTCTTGTTCGATAGCGTGTTTCAATTGTTCTTCAATCTCGGCCAAGCTGCCGATCACGGTCGTTTGCTCGGAGAGGGTCTCTTCCTTGTTCTCCTCGAACAATTGAGCGGCCGCTTCGTAGGCGGCTGCCTTGGCCTGCTCCAGCAGCGGTTCAGCGGCCGGCATCTGATCCATCATTTCCGCCAAGTCTCCTATCGACTTGTGGATCTCTGCTTGCTCTTCCACCATCTCCTCGACCGACTCTTCCGTGAGTTCTTCCGTCTCTCGAACCTCCTCGCGAACCTCCTCCTGCTTTTCGAGCAATTCGCGGACCATCTTCAAAGCCTCTTCGCGGTCCGAACTGATCAGCCCCTGCGTTTCCTCGATCTTCTCCAGCAGTGCCTTTAGCCCTTTGATTACCGCCTTTTGACTCTTCGCTGCATCCGGAAACTGGCTGGCTTCCAAGTACTTGCCGGCGTTATCCAACTCGATGCCCACCTGGGCAGCCTTCAGAATCCGCAGGCCATCCGCGGCACCGGCCCCAACGTGGCCGCCCCAGGTGCTCACGTCGACCAATGTCTCGACCAAGACCAAGAACAAGGACTTCACGTCGCGCTGATCCTCGATCACGTTCAATGCGGTCTCTTCTCGTTCCTCGTCAGATCTTTCGGGCAGCGACTTCGTCGTATTCATTGCCCGTGTTTCCATGGCAATCAATTGGCGAACCTGCGCGGCGATGCGGGCCATCTGCAGCCGCCGGAGCAGTTTCTGCCGTTCCGCCATCAGGGCAACGACAATTTCTCGGATTTCAGCACGAGCCTGGTTGAAATGGGCAAGCCGTTCATCCTTTGCGCCCTCCTGTGCTTTGACCAGAAGCGCGACGACGCTTTGCATCTCTTCTTCTACGAGGCCGTCGATATTGGACTTCATGTCCTTAATATCTTGGTATATTTCTTGATCCTCCAACCCGTTTTCCTCCAATTGACAGAGTTGGATATCAAGAATATTGGTCACCAGACCGCGCACTACAACACGCGCCTTCTGCTGCAGTTCTTCAGGGCGGCCGCCCTCCCGCGCTAATGAGACACTTGCCGTCATCGCGACGAACGATAGGGCTGCTCCTCCCAGCAACAGTGCAAACACCCGAATCCAGTTCATTTCGGCTCTCCAATATCGAAGATCTCCGACAAAGCCCTCTTGACACCTTCCTCCAACTCCATTCCCTCGACTATTATACTCTCACCCTTTTTCCAGCCTGTATAGAGTTCATCATTCATCCCGCCCACTTCAAGGACCTTCGCGTCGCTCTGGTACACCGCCCCCGGCATCTCGCCGCGATAGTCGACGGCCTGCAGCGCAATTGATAGTCTATCGCCAACTCTGAGCGATAGGGACGACAGGTCGAGTTCGTAGGGAATGAAGCCGCTCTTAGCCAGATTCTTCTCAGGCAATCTGTCTTGTTTTGGGGCGACTGCGGGCAACTCTCCTTTGGTAAGATCATACGTCCGTTGAGTATCTGTCCCTTCCTCCCTGTCGTCGTCACGTACCCGCTCTACACGCAATAACAGCGACTCCCTAGCCACACCGTAATCATCCTTGGAGCGACACCAAACGCGAACTTGCTTAGAATTCGTTGGATGGACGGCAGTATACAGCATTTGCACCTCGCAATAGGGAGGACGATCCGCCTTGATGCGGATATAGCCACGGATCGGTGCCTCGAGGTGCAGATCGTCTTCGTCTGTCACTTGGATTTCGAAGCGGATTTCGCGAGTCACTTGCGAAAATGGTGTCTCACCGTTATCCAGCGACCATACGAATCCCTCGCTATCCTGCTGTGACAGTGAGTACCGATGAGGCTCTTCCTCGCTGGTCACTATAAGCCAGGCACTGGTCAGTCGCTTCTTGTTCGTGCACTCGACGGATACTTTCACCTCAGATCCTTCGAGCACTGATAGGTGGCGCACGCTTGGATCGACGTCGACCGTGGCTGCCGCCTTTGCGTAGTCCGGGGCCACGGGCGTCAGTCTCGGTTCGATCACGGGCAGCGGGATCATCTCCACTTCGGCCGGGTCGGTCCATGCGTCGCCGAGGTACAATTGGTACGTAATCGTGTCCACTAACCGGGTAAGCCGGCCGACGTAGATGGCTGTGTCCCCTGCATCTCCAGGCCAGGAGGAAAGCAGTTCGTCGATGCGGTCAGCAGCTTGTACAAGCTTTGCTGGATCCTCGACTGTTTGCTCGACAAGAGCGGCCGCGTTTGGAGCATCGAAACGAAGGAGAGTCACGATCTCGCGATTCCATGGGCCCGTCGTGTCGACGTCACGATCCTGAATGGCTGTCCGGATTCGAGCCGCCGTGTCCTCCAACCGACTTTGCCGTTGGTTGAGCGTCAGCCGTTCAAGCTCCACAGGACGCTTACGCCCAACCGCCGATCGCAATCGGGCCTTGCCACGGTCCGGAAGTTGTCCGGAGCAGCGCACGAGAAACGACAGGGGATGACCCTCGGGACTCTTGGCATCCATCGGCGAGCTACCATCGCGGTTCCGTAGCAGGACGGAACGATTGTTGACAATGACGTGTTCGATCTTCGTCGCCGAGGGATAATGTTTGGCGCCGAGCATTAGGCGGCTTGTGAACGTCCGCGCAAACTCGGGAAACGCGTACACAATCGCCCCGATCACTGCGGCGGTGACCAGCAGTAGGAACATTCGACGGGCCATTTGCTCGCGCGAGAATCCCTCGAAAACGTCCAAATCACGGCTTATGCCGGCAACGCGTTCGATTACCGCATCTTCTAGTTGTGGCGAGCCCCATTCGGCGGCCTCAGGCGATTCGAATTGCAGCGACGCGACCAAATCGCTGTTGATCCGCTGCTGCTTCTCCACCATCAAGGCCATTTCCGTATCGGTTTCTCGGACTCCCAGCAGAGGGATCGAGTATCGAGCATAGGCCCAAACCATGGCGCCGACGCCGACGGCCATAACGATCAACCGTTGGGCGACATCCATTTCGAACGCGACGTCAAGTGCAAAGATGACAGCCAGTATCCACAACACCGCGGTCAGCGGTGCCGCCAACGCCGTCGTGCGGCGTACGAACGCTCGCCAGCGACGAAGCGATGCGAGTTGGCTGCGGAGCGTGTTTAGCTTTGTCATGTCTC
>CAZUAH010000272.1:0-18427 GCA_964617665.1 uncultured Pirellulaceae bacterium | reverse complement strand
AATCAGCAGCTTCACATAAGTGCCGTTATGTGCAGCTCCACATAACGGACCAGCCTTCGCATTGGCCCACTCAATCGCACCGCGCAGGGAAGACTCGTCTGTCGAGTCGACCACGTACGCATCACCGAGTGGGGGGGGCGTTTCGCCGTCTTCCAAGTTGCCGACGGAGAAGGAATAGTACCAACTCTCAAATTTTATGATGGGGACACAGATTTTTTTCCAGCATTTCTTGCCAATGACCGGGTACGGCACTGGGCCCACGCTGACGGTGATCTCGTCCGAGCTGGAGTCGTAGGCAACGCCTACGCTGGCTTTGGGGAGGGGGATGTGGAAGATTTCTCCCGAAACCGTCAACCACCCGCTGACGCCGAACTCATAACTATCATCACCACTGGACATACAGCTGATTTCCAGGTTCGCGCTGCCGCTGATGTTGAACCCATCAGGTCCGAGCTGTACGCTGCCATCCACATCCAAAACGAATTCACCTTGCGAGTTGTAGCGCAATTCGCCGCTCGCCGAGCCTTCAACCAGGTTGAGGAATTGGGTCTCGGCATGGAAATTCGCCTCCAGGCTGACGACATTTTCGCTCAGCAACACGTAGCCTGACACGTCCAGCTCGTGGAAGGAAAGCAGGTTGAGACTGCTGTCGACAAACACAACCCCGTAGGCCCCGGGCGCGCCTTCCGTCCACGAGGGACTACCAGTTTTCAGGTCATCCAGATCAATCCCAGGCTGCCCGTTGGGTCCCGGCCCAGCGAGGATCGCGCTCGGGTCGGCCGGCGCTGCCGACGGAATCGTAAAAGAAAGGCCTGCGGGGCGGTTCGGATCCGTCACGCTCCCGGGAATCTCAAACTGAACCTCCTCCTCCGTGGTGTTCACGATGAAAACAGCCGTCGCGTCGATGCTTGCCAGACCCTTGGCAAAGACCCCGGCGGTCAGTACCAGGTCCGCCGCGATGCCATCCTCGCGAATCGCCAGAAAGCCGAGTACGCCGAAGTCCAGCAAAGGCCTGTCCTTCGGCCCGAGCGTCAGGCTGGCGGGTACGACCGTATTGTTATCCTCATCGAAGAGCGCGACGTTGAAGCCGTCCAGCGAGAACTCAAGCACGAAAATTCCGCCAATCTGGAAGACCGATTCGCTGGCGGCGAAGGTGTCGTCATCATTGAAGTCGATGTGGAAATCGACGTCGCCGTCCAGTCGCAAGGCGAACGAGTCCGCGGGCAGGTCTACCACCGCTCCATCCGGAAGCTCAATGCTCGTGTCCTGGTCATCGCTGTTGACCCGCAGGAGTCCGCTGGCATCGACGAAAAGACCCACGGGCTCCAGGAAGTCCAAGTTGGTCCCGATCTGTGCCGCGCCCGCGATGACGACCTCGACCTCGTCGTCATCCGTGAGGGACACATCCAGCTTGAACAAGCCGGCGGCCGACGCGATTTCACCGTCGACAAAATTCGATTCGCTGAGCGTCGCATCAAAGTCGAGGCTCACCTCGAGCCCGCCCTTGGCGTCTGGGTTCGAACTCGTTTCCCGAAATTCGATCGTCGTCTCCCCCTCAAGCGTGAGCGTCGTCACCGTGATTGGATTGAGATCTGCATCGAGACCAGGAACATTCAGATCGATGCCCCCCTGGAAGTCGATGCCGAAGCCATTGACATCGGATCCATCGGTTAGCGCCTGGAACAGCACGGATCCGCGATAGACCAGGAGCGGTTCGAAGACCGGGACTTCCGGCTTGGTTTGAAGGTAGAGGAAGCGGCCGCTGCCTCGGTTCAAGTCGCTCAGATCGGCGTACATGCGGGTGGGAAAGGTCACCTTTCCATTGAGGAGCGACATCTTTCCAACCAACATGGTGCGCAACTTGGTGTCGAGCAGGAAGTCGACGTCGAGACCCAGCACCTTGTCAGGGATGCGCGGATCGAAGCTCAGGGAGGCGCCCCCTCCGAAGACGACGGTATCGAAGAGCCTCTCCCAGATGTTCTCGCCGTCGGTGATCTGCTTCGTCACGGCGTTATCGAGCTGTTCTCTCCAAACGTAGATGTCAGCGGGTGGGGCAACCCCGGAATTCAGCCCTTCGTCCCGAAGATCCAACGGATCCTTGATCGTGTGCCGGATGATATCCGCGGCATCCCCTCCAAACTCACCCGGATCACGATCAACCTGGTAGGTGACCGTGCTTTCGGTCGCGGAGACCACCGTAAATGTCCTATTTTCCTCATCACTGTTATACGCATCGTTCTCCGCGCCGTGGATTCGGAACTCGTCTCCCGGGCGCGTCCCACCGGGGGTGGGCCCCTCGAGATCATGTTCGCCGTCGATCGTCAAGGTCACCAGGAATCTATCCCCGTCCTTAGTCACGGTCGCCCCGGTGGCCTGGAAGTCCGTCTCGGTCTGCAGGTCCTCAATCGTTTTGTTGAACTGCACCCCGACGCGCATCGAGCTGATCGCAAGCCCCGTGGTCGGCTCAAGCATAATGGACTTGTCGACGGAGCCGAAGAATTGCAGAGGCCCGAGTTCGGAGATGGCAAACGCTATATTAAACGAGGCGATGCCACCATCGTCCTCGTCGCCGGTGATGGATGGGCCAAGGCTGAGAGAACCCTCGGTTGCCAGGTAGACGACCGATCGCTCGGGAAGCGGCCCGGAGCCATCCGGATCATGGGTGACGGTGTTGTAGATGAACCTAGCCGAAAGCGATCCCACTCCGAACAGTTTGCCGCTAATGCTGCCGGTTAGGCCCGTCAGGTCACTCGCCAAAGCGGCGGCCAGCCCCGCTTCCATCGCGGCCTCGATGTCTCCGCTGGCTCCCGCCTCCACCGTGTCCTCGATCTCCTTGATCCCCAACTCGGCGGAGGCGGATCCCGTGAGACTGAGCCCGTAGAGTGGATTGTCGGCCTGAAGGCGATCGCTAAAATCGTCGTTGCCGGTGTCGAATCCCGCAAGTTCCACAGAGAGTTCCAGGGAGTTCTGGTTGTCGTCCCCGCGGAAATTGGGGAAGTTCAGCGCCAGGTCGGTGATGGTGACGTCGAGGAACGTCGGCCAGCCAAGTTCCTCCACGTCAAGGTCGTCGAGCTTCAGGGAGTCCTCTGTCAAAGGCGCTCCGGGGGCGACGTCGATCACGCCAGCAACGGCGAAGAGGTCGGGATCGTCCCCGTCGTCCGCTACCGCGATGTCGAGCAAACCCTTGAAAAGGGTGGCGTACGTCGCCTCAACGCCGACTTGCCCCGTCCAACTCATGCTGCCTGTGTCATACTCAAGCCCTGTGAATTGGAGCGTCACGTTTTCCATCTCCAGATCCACCCCTCCCTTGAGCGTCTCTCCGACATTGATGATGTTGGGGATTTCGTTGTCAGCGCTGGCGAACTCGGCGTCCGATCCTGTCGGCGGGTGTGATTTGTCGAATCCGTCGAGGAGTCCGTCGATGACTTCATTGAGCGTGTTAGCGGAAAGCACTCGCCGATCCTCCAGTGGCTCCATCAGCAGTTGACGTGATCGCTGACGATGCGAACGTTTTCGCCGAGACCATCGTGACTTGTTCTGCCTCGTGTGCCTTCGACTTCCGAACGATTCGCAAAGCGTCTTGAGCCTCATCACTGTGTCTCCTTGGAGAAAAGGTCGGGCCTCTTGAGACAGTGCGAGTTTCCGGGCCCAATAGGCTCACAGAATCTCCCAGAAGATTGACCCATCAGGTCGTTTAACCGCTGGGCCAGCGGCCCGCGTCGGACTTGAAGTGTCCTAAGTGCTGATTTTCAGGAGACTTAGCCTCAATTGCACCGCGTAGGTCGGACCGGGGCCGAACCATTGCCGGAACAGCGCAAACCAGCTTTGTTGTTGTGACAGCCTGTGCCGTAGACAACGCCACTAGAAGAGGCCGAAGCTCCGGCAGTTGCACGGTTTGCTGGGTCCGGCCTACAAACTCAAGCACCCGTAGTGCGTTGTGTTTCTTCGGCCGGTTCCGTGTTTGGCTCCGGTTGCGGGGATTGTCGTTTCGTTTCAGTCCGCTCTGATCTGCTTGACTCATCCGCCACGACTGCGGCCACGCGGAAGCCGAGATCGTAGTTGTACCCAGACTGCGTATTGTCGTCGCGATAGGCGGAGCGGCAGATCCTCGCGGCAAGCGCCCAGCAGCCGCCACGTGCCACGCGGTGCGGGTCCTCGGCCGAGCCCACTGGATCGTCCGGTGGTGATTGCTCGTAGTAGTCGGCGCTGTAACGATCGGCGCACCACTCCCAGACGTTGCCGTGCATGTCGTACAACCCCCAGGGATTTGGCTTCAACTGTGACACCGGGTATGTTGTGTAACCGGCGTTCGCAATGAACCATGCGCATTCTTCCAGGGTCGCGTCGCTGTCACCGCAATGCCACCGCCCTGTGGTGCCCGCACGGCAGGCGTACTCCCACTGGGCCTCGGTCGGCAGGTGGTAGTCCGCGCCTTCCGCCTCCGAAAGCCACTGGCAGAACGCCACCACATCATTCCAGGAGACGTTCACAACGGGATGATCGTCCGTTTGCGTGAAGCCCGGATCGGCGTTCCAGAAGAAGCGCGGATTCGTGCTGCGCCGCTCGGCTTCGGTCTCGCATCCCGTCTGGTCCACAAAGGCGCGGAACTGGCCCCGGGTGACTTCGTGACGGCTCATGGCAAACGGCATGGTGATCCGCACCCGATGCTGCGGTCCTTCGGCGGGAACCCGATCGATACCTAACGGCTCGTTGGCGGCTTGCGCTTCTTCGACGAAACGTGCGCGCTCTTCTTCCGACGAGCCCATCACGAACTCACCCGGCGGAATGAGCACCATGGGCAGCTTCACGCCGTCTCCCAAATCGACCTCCTGGTCGATCGGCACATCCAGGTATTCCGCCCAGGCCTGCTGATGCCCCTTCGCCGCAGCGGAATCGAAAGGAGCCACGGCGGGAGCAGGAGCATCGGCCGGCAGGATGTCTGTCCATGGCACCGATTCGCGCTGGGCAGGGGGCTCGACCTTCGCGTTTGACCCGTCTACCAAGATTGCGGCCACGCGGAAGCCGAGGTAGGGGTCGCGGGTATGCGGCCAACCGGCATTGCGAAACGCGGACCGGCAGAACGTCGCGTGGTACCAGTGCCCGCCGCGATTCACGCGGTACGAGGCAGTAGGTAAACCACGGGGATCGTTCTGCGGCGATTTCGAGTAGTAGTCCGTCCCGTACCAATCCGCACACCATTCCCACACGTTGCCGACCATGTCGTGAAGCCCCCATGGGTTCGGCCGCAACTGACCGACGGCGCGTGGAATACCTGACGAATTGGCAAATTCAGCCAGAGCATCTTCGCTGTCCCCCCAATGCCAGAATGTTGTAGTTCCTGCGCGACAGGCGTATTCCCATTGTGCCTCCGTGGGCAGCACGAACTTCATGGCCTCTCTAACATGCCCCTGATTCAGCTTCGCCAGCAGCGGTTGAGTGTCTTCCCAGCTTACTTGTTCGACGGGATTGACGGGATCCTTGTTCTTCGACGGGTTGTTCCCCATTACCGCTGCCCATTGCGACTGCGTCACTTCGTATTTGCCTAGGTAGAACGGCTCGGTAATCTTCACGCGATGCTGCGACCCTTCCGTGGGAATGTTCTCGCTTGCCCACGAGTCACGGGCCGCTTTCGCTTGTCCCAGGAAGCGTGCCCGTTCTTCTTCCGACGAGCCCATGAGGAACTCGCCGGGCGGAATCAGTATCAGCGTCAACTTCTCACCTCCCGAGAGGTCGATTTTGCGCTCGATCGGCACGCTCAGGTATTCGGCCCAGGCCTTCTGATGCTCTTTCGCCGTGGCGGCGTCGAAAGGAGCCACAGCGGGAGGGGGGGCATCGGCCGGAACAATGTCCGCCCATGGGACCTCGTCTATTTGGTGAGGGGGTTCGACCTCTGCTGTCTCCGCTTTGGTCTCTGGCGCCAGTAACTTGATGTTGACCACTTCGCGTCCGCCGCGAGTGATGGCGACCAACTCTTGGTCGATGGGAACCGGTTTGCCGTTCTTGTTGGCACGGAGCCGGTATTCTCCCGCCTTGAGTCGGACCTCTTTCGGCCCCGCACCGGTGATCACGATGTCCTGGTCTTCAATGGTGACGCTGACGGCCGGATCGTCAACGGTGACAACTAGAGTTCCCTCGCCTGTCACGATGCGGATAACGGTGGCCGCAAACTGGGTCACGCCGGTGGCTTCGGTGATGCCAAAGCTGGCGAACAAGGCCAGTAGCACGAGCCCGACAACGGACCAAGTCCGGCGTCGCGAGGGGCCACGGCGTGACAGCGGGGGTATGACGCCCGGCTCGGCTTTCGCCGACAAATTCTGCGTGACATCTGTTGGGACTGCCGGAGGCCTGTTAATCGGGTGCTGGAGATAGGCCAGATGCCGGCCCAGGAGGTCGGCCACTTCCTCCGCGGTCTGGAACCGCTCGTCGGGATTCTTGGCCAGGAGCCGATCGATGATCGCGACCAACTCCTCAGGGATTTCCGCGTTGACCTCACAGATAGGGCGAGGTACGTCGTCGCAGACGCGGCGAAGTGCGGCCACGGCCATGTCGGCGCGGAAGGGCGACCGGCCGGTACACATGGCATACAGCACGCTGCCCAGGCTGAACAGGTCGCTGCGGTGCTCGACGGTGCGGCCTTGGGCCTGCTCGGGCGACATGAACTCGGGCGTGCCGGCCACATCGCCGGTGCGCGTGATACCGACGTCGTCCACCGCCCGCGCCAAGCCAAAGTCGGTGATCTTCACCCGCTCGACGCCGTTCTCCAGCAGAATGTTGCTGGGCTTGACGTCGCGGTGAACCAAGCCCTGGCCATGGGCAGCGGCCAAACCAGCGGCGATCTGCGAACCGATCCGGAGGATCTCCTCGATCTGCAACGTGCCGTCACGCTTGATCTTGTCTTGCAGCGTCTGCCCGTCGATGCACTCCATCACCAGGTATGGCGTTTTGTCGTCATCTTCAACGGCGTGAATGGTGACCACGTGCGTGTGGCTGACCGCGGCGGCTGCCCGGGCTTCACGCAGGAATCGCTTTCGCGCGGTCGCGTTGGCGGCGAACTCCGGGGCAAGAACCTTGACCGCCACTACCCGGTTGAGCTTGGGATCTTGGGCCCGAAACACGATGCCCATGCCTCCCCGGCCGATCAATTCAATTACCTCGTACGGCCCAAGGTTTCCCAGGCGATCAGACACATCGCACGGTTCGAGGAAGTCGAACAAGGTCTCGTTTGGAGGTGGGTTGATCGCGTCGGGTAAAGGTTCAGGGTCGGTCAGAGCGTCAAGAACCTCCGTCGGCCGATCGCCCGCTACGGGTTGCGCGAGGAAATTGCCAGCGCGCGAATGGGCTCTAAGTAGTCTTTCGACCTGTGTCCGAAGATCCTTATCGTCGCCGCAGGCTTCGTCCAGGTACTCCGCGCGATGGTCGGGCGAATTGATCTCGACTGCCGTGCAAAGAATGGATTCAACGCTGGTCGGTTGGTCGGCCATCGCAAAACTCCTCAAAGGGTGATGCCTTTTGAGACAGTGCGAGTTTTCGGGCCCAAAGGGCTCACTGAATTCTCCAAAAAACTACCCCGGGCCCTGATTCTCTTCCGGGTCGATCTCGGCATAGAGCCACGCTCGCGCGTAAGTCCAATAACGCTTAGCAGTTGCGCGCGAGATCCCCAGGGCCTCGGCTGCTTCGTCCAGGGAGAGTCCGCCGAAGAAACGCAGCTTGACCAACTCGGCTTTGGCCGGCTCCTGGCTTGCCAGTCGGGTAAGGGCCTCGTCAAGTACCAGCAAATCGTCGGCAGGCGAGCCGTCCAGGCCGCACACCTCGCCCAAGTTTACTCGCTGCAGGCCGCCGCCGTGCTTCGGCCGTCCTTTCCGGCGGGCGTTATCGATCAGAATCCGCCGCATCGCCAAAGAAGTGCCCTCGGCTATTCCAATGTTGCGCCTTGTCAACGTCCACCAATCGCAAATACGCCTCGTGCACCAGCGCCGTCGCCTGGAGCGTCTGGCCCGGATTCTCCTGAGCCATCTTGGCACCGGCCAATTTGCGAAGCTCATCGTACACGAGGGGCAGCAGCTTCTCGGCTGCTTGACCGTCGCCGTCTTCGATCTGTCCCAGGATTTGCGTCACGTCGCTCATAGCAATGCCCCTGGCAGGGTGGGTTCAGCATAGCGTCGCGGAAGTGGGCATTCAAGTGTTCGGGACGTTGGTCGTACTCACAGTCCATGAACGCCGCGCCCGGGCTTAAGAAATCCTGCCGTTCTGCACTTGCACTTGTGCCCCAATCATGGCACGCTTGAGTTGTTGGCCAAGGCATTTGCCGCTGGTGAAATCGAGATTCAGGACATCGACGGGGAGGTGACGATGTGTAGTCCACGTTTCGTCCTGCTGCTTCTGTTGGTTGTTTGTCTTTGCGGCTGCGGTGGGGATCCGTCTTCCGGACCAAACGCCAGCAAGAGCGATGGCGTCAAGCCGTCAAGTCTCGACACCCACGATGTGACAGCATCGGATGCAAACACACAGCGCGACCCGGCAGAATCTACTGCGTCCGACGATCAGGTCGCAGGCGAAGGAACTGATCAAGGTGTCGGTGGCACCGCAGATGTTGGCCCGGCGCAGCCGTCCGAATCTCGCGAGCGATTCCTTCTGCTGATTTCCGGCGGTCCACTGGTCGTTGATCTGATCCTGAACGTCGAAGGCGAGTCTCACGAGACTGCACTGCAGCGATTCGTCGACGAGGAAATGGCGGCGTCGGACATCAACCGAGACGGACAAACGACGTGGAAGGAAATCGCGAACAGCACACGCTACCAGTATGGCCAGTTTCGGTACAACCCTGTGCCCGATATGCGCAGGTACGATGGCAACGGCGATGGGCTGGCCCATCCCAACGAACTGCTGCTGTTTTTGACGCGCGGCATCGGACCGACACGTTCTTTCGTGCTGCGATGCTCGAACAGGTATCGCTTCGATTCACAGTCCACCGTTCTTCAGGTGCTGGATGACGACCAAGATGGTGCCATCACACCGCAAGAAATGGAACAAGTCACGGCGCGTTTGGCGAGCTACGACGTGGATGACGACGAAATACTGACAGTGTCGGACTTCAAAGGCGATTACGTCCGCCCGTCCCTGATGATGTCCAGACGGCGGCCAGACCAAGCAGAAATGGCGGTACGGATAAACGAACGGACTGACTGGGGCTACACGCGGTATTCCCTCGCCGAGTTGTACGGCGACGGCAACCAGGTGACCACCGAGGACTTCTCGCTGTCGCCAGACGCATTCGGGGCACTGGACGAGGACGAGGACGGCAAAATCAGCACGAAGGAGCTAGAAGGGATTCTGGAAACGCCGCCGCATCTAGTCCTGCGGGCAAGTTTCGGAGAACTTCGTAGGTCGGGGAGAACTCCGAAAACTCAGTTGCAGCTTGAATCGTTATCCGAGTGTCTGCAAAACTCTGATGCGATGGTCGTCCAGCACGCCAGACGCATGTCGCTTGGTTTGCCGGGCGCCCAGGTTCAGTTCCTCGTGAACGAGGATCCCATGCTGTACAACACAACGGTCGCGAAGGTTGATGTCAATGACGATGGCAAGATCACCGAATACGAAATCGGCTCGTTCCTGGATCGACAGCGGCCCGTGGTTCGCGGTCTGGTACGTACGTGGGTCTCTGGTCACGAAGATTCGCTGTTCGCGGCTCTGGATATCGACGCGGACGGAGTCTTGGGTGCTCGTGAATTGCACGAATCGCTCGACCGTCTGAAATCGCTGGACCAAGACGGCGACGGTCAACTGCAGTCGCACGAGATCCCAGACAGCATGGTCGTGGCAATCTTGCGCGGCCACCCGCTGCAGGACGACCAGATGTTCGTCCATGCACCGTCGGATTCAACTGGCCCGCGCTCGAATCCGCCCTGGTTCGCAGCCATGGACACGAACCAAGACGGCGAGATCAGTTCTCGCGAATTCCTGGGCACGCCGGACCAGTTCCAGCAACTGGACCGCGATACCGACGGCTTCATTGGTCCAAGCGAGGCGAAAGATATCAGGGACGCCTGAGACTACTCGCCGTGGGGCACCATCACTGCTTTGATGATCGGTTGGGTGCCGTCGATGACGGCCTCCATGGTCTCGGACGCTTGATCGAACCCGAACGTATGGCTCACGATTGCCTGGGCATCAACCAGCCCGTTGCGCAACAGCCGATTCGAGACAGGGAAGTTGATCGCCGGTTCGGCAAACGTTGGGATTAGCGAGATCTTTCGGAAGACCAGATCGTTGATGTCCACGTTGATCGTGCTCTTGCCGCCGAAGTCCAGGCCGTAGAAGGTGATGATCCCTCCGAACTTGATAATCTTCAATGCGTCGTGCATGCTCTCCGGCGGCGACGATACGATCACCCGATCGACGCCGTTCGGGAACTTCTTCTTGACCTCCTCCTCCACGTCCTGTTTGCCGACCTCGATGAAGTCGTCGCATCCCATCTTGGCAGCTAGTTCCAAACGGGCTTGTTCGCGCGGATTGTCGGCTGGCAGACCAGTGATCACCACGTAGCCGGCACCATATAACTTGGCGACGCGTGCCGACATCAATCCCAACGGTCCGGGGCCCAGGACAGCGACGCTGCCGCCGAGCGGGATTTGCGCGTTTAGCACCGACGTCAGTGAAACGGCCAGTGGTTCGGTCAAGCAGGCCGACACATGATCGAGTCCCTCGTACTTGTCGAGGCAGTTGAAACGCACCGACATGTACTCGCCCATTCCCGGCTGGTCTTCCATGTCGTACATATTGCGGCAGAACTGCGGCTGGCCGCTCTTGCAGTTCTCGCACACGCCGCACATGGTGCAATCCTCGACGATCACGCTGTCGCCGGGCTTGACCGTGGTGACGTTCTTTCCCACCTCGACGACTTCGGCCGAGATTTCGTGGCCCAATGCCATCGGCTCGTCGTCCCAGTCGCGGACAAAGTTAATGTCCGTACCGCAAACGCCGCACGCCCGAATCTTGATAATGACGTGATCCTCGTCAGGCGGCGAAATATCGTGCACGCGTTCTTGAATATCGAGGTACTTCTTACCAAACAGTCCTCTGCTTTGCATGGGATTATCCTCGCGATCGGTTTAACAGCCACGGATTGAACACAGACGAAACACGGAACTATTTCAAGGGCAATTAGGTTCCTCCATTGGGATTGAACGGTGCGTCGTCTGACTGTTTGAGTTCAGGTAGGTCCCCTGACAGCTCGCCTGACAGGAACCTATGTTTGGCCAGCTAGTATCGGCGCTGAATACGCAACTCACTTCCCCATCCCATCTTCGCCGCCGTAGGCGGCGAAGATGGGATGGGGGGCAGTTGGTGCCGCGTTTCGTAGCTCGTCAAACTGGTTCACCTGTCGGACAAGCCGACAGGGGGCGAAGTCAAACAGTCGAATCAGAAGACCATTCTCTTGAATTCTACTTTCGCTCGATTCATCCAACGCCGTACAGTGCGCCGTCAAAACCTACTTTGACGTCGTCGTCGGCATGGTCCATGACCTCGCCGAGGTTGTCGAACACCTTTCGGAAGACTGCGACGATCTTCGCGTTCAACTCCAGGCCGTTGGGCGGATGGATGGAATGGATGTTCGTGTACGTGTCGCAGTATTCTTGCGCCACGGGGAAGTCGTTCACGTCGTACTTGTAGGTGATCCCCTTCGCCTCGTTGATTGCCCATGGGTACCGATCGCCGACGCCTAGCATGCTCTGGAATACATCCTGGCCCACCGTCGGCATGACTTGCCATTGCCCGACCAATACGCCTTCTTTGGCGAGGGCCTTTTCCACGGCGATTCGGAATCGTTTGGGATCCGCGTCGATGCCGGCTGCCTGCGGGTCGAAGCGGATGGGATAGAACCAGTACACGTGTTTGCAGTCCGGTGGACACTTCGGCGGAATGACGCCCGGAATCTTGCCCAACTCGCCGCTGAGGTACTCAGAGTTTTGGATCCGAGTGTCGTTTAATTCGTTCAGGTGTTTAAGCTGGCCGCGAGCTAGGGCTGCCGGCAATTCTTGATTCCGATACATGTAGCCGAGGATGGACGAATTGTATTTCTGACGTAGCGTCTTTTCGTCGCATTCGTCGCCGAAGTAGCGGACCAAGTCGCCCTTCTTTACCACGTCATCGTCGTCGGTAACGAACAGGCCACCCTCGCCACCGCAGAGGTTCTTCAGGTTGTTCAAGCTGAACGCACCGGCGATGCCGATGGTGCCGCACATTTTGCCTTTGTACATGGCCCCGTGAGCCTGACAGGCGTCTTCGATGACATGCAGATTGTGCTTCTTGGCAATCTCCATGATCGGATCCATATCGGCCGGGCAGCCCTGGATGTGAACGGGCATGATGGCCTTGGTTCGCTCGGTAATGGCCGCTTCGATCTTGGTCGGGTCCATCGTGTAGGTCTTCATGTCGATATCCACGAAGACGGGGATAGCCATCTGGTGGATGACACAGGATGCCGTGGCCAAGAATGTATATGACGGCACCAGCACCTCGTCACCTGGGCCAACATCGACGGCCGCCAACGCCATGTGCAGCGCCGCCGTGCCGCTGCACGTGGTCAGGCAGTGTTTGGCACCGGTGAATTCGGCCCATTCCTTTTCGAGGGCAACCACTTGAGTCCCCGTGCCGCCAGCCACGATGCCGCTGTCCAGGACCTCGTTGACAAACTTGCGGTCGTCATCGGTGATGACTGGCCAGTTTTTGTAGTCGCTACGCTGCAAAACAGGTGTTCCACCACTGATGGCCAATTTGTCCGCCATGCTTTTCTCCCATACTGCAATAAGAAGTAGTTGCCTCTTGAATCTTTCTAACGCCAAAGCGGCATCGGCCGCATCTATTCTGCTTCATAAACGACTTTACCGGCTGCAATTGTGTACCGCAGGTCCAGATTCTCATCCAGGACGATTAGGTCCGCGTCCTTGTCGATTACGATCTCGCCTTTGTTCAGTTCCATCAATCGTGCCGGGTTTCTCGACCAAACGTGGCTGGCCGTAGCAATGTCTCTATTGAACATCCGAATGACGTTGCGGAAGCCGTTGATGGGCGTCAACGCGCTGCCGGCCAGCATCATTTCCCGATCCACCAACCGCACGCCGTCGTTGGGGTCTCGAATCATGATATTGCCCCAATCGCCGGGCGGCGTGTGTTTGCCTGGGCGTAAACCCGCGCCGTAGTTACTGTCGGTGGTAAAAACGAACTTGTCGGGCGGCTTACAACGGAACGCCTTTTCCACAAGCATCGGATCCACATGCGTACCGTCGCCGATGATCTCACACGTCAGTCGGTCTTCGATCAGCAAATAGTCTATCAATGTAGGAGCATAGATGTCCGGATCTGGGTCCTTGCGTTCGGGCGTGTAGAAAAACACGTCAAACAGATGCGTGACCAACCTGGCACCGGCGTCTACTGCATCGCGGCCCTGTCGGATGGAGGCTTCTGTGTGAGCAATACTGCAGACAACGCCCTCCTCCGACAGTTGCCGAATGGCGTCGGCCGCTCCGTCCAATTCTGGCGAGATGTCCCAGATCTTGATGTGACCGCCACCCGCATCCAGCAGCATTTGCGTTGTTTCTTTGCTTATGGGGGCAAGCGAATTCTCCGACCCACCGCTGGCGATGGCCAAGTAGGGAGATTCGAGTCGAAAGCCTCCGACCTGCGGCACGAGGCGCAACTCGTCGGTCTCGCGACGGTGCCGCTCCATGTGCGCGGCGTTGTCTCCAGGCGGACAAAACAACGTCGGGTAAAAGGTCGTAGCCCCATGCGACGCTTCGATCTTGGCGTACTCGGCCAAATCGCCCGTCTCGGCGGATTCGGTGTGAATGCCAATCGTGTGCAGGTCGATCAGGCCAGGCAATACGTAGCCTCCTGCCGCGTCGATTTGCGATTGTGCCTCCAAATCGGATCCGAGATTCTGAATCCGCCCGTTTTCGAGGAAAACGTCACGGGAGACCAGATCCCCGCTGGGCAACAGCACTTTGCCGTTCTTGACAACCAGTGATTTGGGTTCGTCCACGTAGCCCCTCCGTGCTCAAGCTGTAGGACGGATTGCCAATCCGTCTCGGGATGGAAGCGTGCGGATCATTGTATCAGCCCAGACTGCCACGTCTAGAATTGCGCCAGGTTGCCTTTCCCGCCTCCTTACCTAGGGGCTTGACATTGGCCAAACAGTTGTCGTTGAATCTACGTATATCAATTCGTTAGCGCGGATGCCTGCGGTCTACCTTGTTGGGATAGACCCGTGCGCGTTTCCGTGGTCATAAGCTCCTTGTCTATTGCCGTTTAGCATTGCGCATGGGCCGACACAATTTGCCTGGATCAAAAGACACCAACCGAAGACGCCGACGATTTCGAGCCCCGGTGGGAAAGCGTCTTCGTTTGGTGTTGGTGCTGACTATTCTTCTGACAAGTCTACTCGGCGCGAACGCGTGCTATTTGTCGGGTGTGACGATCCTGGAAGCGATTACGGGCCTAGGGTACGAGAACTTCTTTTACCAGTACATGTTTCTGGGCCACTTGGCGCTAGGTTTTCTGCTGATCGCGCCTCTGCTGTTTTTTGTGGTAGCCCATTTCCTCCGAGCCCGTCGGATGCCGAATCGGCAGGCCGTGCAGTTCGGTTATGCGCTGCTCGTCACAACCTTGATTCTGGTCATTAGCGGACTGGCCTTGGTTCGTTTGGGACCGTTCCATTTGCGCTCGCCGGCTCTGCGCTCAATCGCCTACTGGCTTCACGTGGCGTCCCCGTTGGTGGCCGCGTGGTTGTACTGGTTGCACCGGCTTGCGGGAGCGCCGGTTCGATGGCGAGTCGGCCTGGGATACGGGATCGCCGTGTTGGGGATTGGGGTGTCAACCGTCTGGCTGCACAAAGCGGATCCTCGCGATTGGCGAAGCACTAGCAGCGTTCCGTCCGATGAAGCTCGCCCATATCGGCCTTCGCTTTCCCGGACTGCATCAGGAGATTCGATCCCGGCTCGCGCGCTGATGAACGATCAATATTGCCTCGAATGCCATCCGGATATCCATGACGATTGGGTCGACAGCGTTCATCGCTTCAGTTCCTTCAACAATCCGGTGTATTTGGCCAGCGTTCGGGAGACTCGTGAGGTTTCGATCCAGCGAGACGGAAACGTCCACCGGGCCCGTTGGTGCGCGGGCTGCCACGATCCGGTATCGCTTTTCAGCGGCGCGTTCGATGATCCCAATTTTGACGACGAGAATGATCCAACGGCACACGCCGGTATCACGTGTACGGTTTGCCATTCCGTAACAGACATCAGCAGCACCCGAGGCAATGGCGATTACACGATCGAAGAGCCTCTGCACTATCCTTTCGCCTACAGCGAGAACGGCCTGTTACGATGGGTCAACCGGCAACTGGTCAAAGCCAAACCATCGTTTCACAAACGTACGTTCCTCAAACCGTTGCACAAGACGACCGAGTTCTGTTCCGTCTGTCACAAGGTGCACATTCCGGAAGAGGTGAACGACTACAAGTTCTTTCGCGGCCAGAATCACTACGATACGTTCCTGCTGAGCGGCGTATCGGGCCACGGAGCTCGCAGCTTCTATTACCCCGAGAAAGCGGAAACGAACTGCAATCGTTGTCACATGCCGCTGAAACCGTCCGCCGATTTTGCGGCAAAGCGGTTCGACGAAGCTCGCGAGCTAAGTATCCATGACCATCTTTTTCCGTCGGCGAATACCGGCATCGCGCATTTGCGTGGCAGGCCGGATGTGGTCAAGGCTCACCAACGGTTCCTGGAAGGTGTGATGCGAGTCGATCTGTTTGGCGTCCGCGCTGGCGGGACGATCGACAGCCCGTTGATTGCGCCCTTGCGGCCTCGCGTTCCGGTGCTTCGGCCCAATGAGAAATATCTGCTGGAAGTCGTCATCCGAACGCTTAAGATGGGCCACGCGTTCACGCAAGGTACGACCGATTCCAATCAAGTCTGGCTGGACGTGCAGGTCACCAGTGGCGATAGGCGAATCGGTCAGAGCGGAGGCTTGGACAATCAACGTCGAGTGGATCCTTGGAGCCATTATGTGAATGCCTTTACCCTGGACCGCGAGGGCAACCGCATCGCTCGCCGTAATCCGCAGGACATTTTCGTTCCTCTCTACAATCATCAGATACCGCCTGGCGCCGCGCAGACGGTGCACTACGCGTTGGAGTTACCGGAAGGCCTCACGGCCCCGGTCACCGTGACGGTGAAGCTGCAGTACCGGAAATTCGATACGCAGCTTATGGAATTCCTAACAAGGAACTCCGACGGATCCTATGTCAACGATTTGCCGATCACAACGCTGGCCGAAGACCGGATCACGATTGCTGTGGAAGGCGCGGCGGACGACGTGCAGAATCCATCTCGAGAGGTCCCGGACTGGGAACGGTGGAACGATTACGGTATTGGGCTCCTGCTGAAAGGTACAGCCGAGCTGCGCCAAGCGGCGGAAGCGTTCGCGAAGGTGGAAGAATTGGATCGGTATGACGGACCGTTGAATCTTGCGCGAGTCTACTATGCCGAAGGCCGGTTGGACGACGCAGTTGATGCGATCCGCCGCGCAGTGGATCACAAGAATCCTTCTGCGCCAACATGGACCCTGCAGTGGCTCAGCGGATTGGTGAACCGCCAACAGGGGCATCTGGAGCAGGCGGAACAGAACTTCCGTAGCGTGCTGGAAGACCGTTCGCGTGAGATGATCCAGCGCGACTTTGATTTTTCACTGGACTACGAGGTCATCAATCTGCTGGGCGAGACGCTATTTGATCGGGCCAAGCGGTTTCGCGGACAGAGCCGCGCCGCCGAACGAACGGCGATATTGGAGGAAGCGGCACGGTCATTCCAAGGAACGTTGGCGATCGACTCCGAAAATGTGACGGCGCATTACAGCCTAAGCCTGCTTTACGCGCAACTCGGCCGACAGGAGGAAGCGGCGACCCACGCGGAACTGCACGCCAAGTACAAGCCCGACGACAATGCTCGCGACCGAGCTGTGCAGTTGGCGCGCCAGCGGTATCCGGCCGCCAACCACGCCGCGGAGAAAGTCGTTATCTATCCTCTGGATCGGGCTGAAAAGCCTGAAGCGGAGATACGAGGAGACAGCACCCCGTGACGCCGGTAGACGAACCACCGACCAACGAGCACGATCGACAAGGAAGGAGCGCAGGTCGTCGTGATCGCATGGTGACGCGCGCCTTTCGTTGGTCGCTGGCTGTGATTGCAACCGGGGCGATCATCGTGGGCGGCGGCGTTTGGTGGACGAGCAGACGCACGCCAGAGGTTGAAGCAGAAACTCCCGAGCGAGTAGCTCCACAGGTCCGCGGGTTGCCGACGCTGAAGATCCCGGATGTTCAATTCACGGATGTGACTCAGGCGGCCGGCATCGCCTTCGTTCACGTGAACGGAGCCTATGGAGACAAACTGTTACCCGAGACGATGGGTAGCGGCTGTGCTTTTCTGGACTTCGACAACGATAACGATCAAGACCTGCTACTGGTCAACTCGTGCTACTGGCCGTCGGACCAGTCGCCGAAGGCAGATGCCAACCCGACGCCGACTGCGAGCCTTTACCGGAATGACGGTACGGGTCGCTTTGAAGACGTCACCAGCGGATCGGGACTTGACGTGACTTTCTACGGAACGGGCGTGGCCGTGGGCGATGCGAACGGTGACGGCTTGTGTGACTTGTTCATTTCGGCTGTGGGACCGAACCGCTTCTTCTTGAATCGCGGTGATGGTCGGTTCGAAGAGACAACCGCGGCTGCAGGTTTGGCCGGCGGCGAAAACGAATGGAGCACCAGTTGCGGCTTCTTCGACTATGACCGTGACGGCGACCTGGATCTTTTCGTGTGCAACTACGTGCGATGGTCGAAGGACGTCGATCTTTCGCAGAATTTCTCGCTGACCGGCATCGGTCGCGCGTACGGGCCCCCGGTTCTGTTCGAAGGCACTTTTCCCTACCTCTATCGCAACGAAGGCGACGGCCGGTTCACGGATGTCTCCTCAGAATGTGGAATCCAAGTGGTCAACCCAGCCACCGGCGTTCCCATCGCCAAGAGCCTCGGGCTGACTTTCGCTGATCTGGAGGACGACGGCTGGATCGACGTGCTAGTGGCCAACGACACCGTGCAAAACTTCGTCCTTCACAATCGTGGCGACGGGACATTTGAGGAAATCGGCGCTCCGTCCGGGATGGGATACGACAGCGCAGGAAAGGCTCGCGGTGCGATGGGAATCGACGCTGGCTCTTTTCGAAACGATGGGGCTCTAGGTGTGGCAATCGGCAATTTCGCCAACGAGATGACAGCCCTGTATGTCTCCCAGGGGCAGCCGTTGTTGTATGCCGACGAGGTGCAATCTCTGTGAGGTGGTAGATGCTGGGTTTTTCGAGATGGGTCTATTTT
>CAZUAH010000271.1:0-18433 GCA_964617665.1 uncultured Pirellulaceae bacterium | reverse complement strand
TGGAGTCCCTCAAAATGATCCCCAATCGTGAAGAGAATCTGGGCCGCCGGAGACGGCTGCATCGAACGGGCGCAGGTCAGCATCTCTGGGGGCGATGGATTTCGCCTGCCGACGGAAGCCGAATGGGAGTACGCCTGTCGGGCGGGGACCACGACGCGGTTCTATTCTGATGAAGATCCATCAAGCCTCGAAAAGCACGCGTGGCACGGGGCCAACTCCGACTCGATGGCGCATCCGGTAGGTCAAAAGAAGCCCAACGCCTGGGGCCTGCACGACGTGCTTGGGAAGCTGTAGTGTGCCAAACTAGCCTACGGTGTCAAGTCCCTGTTTCTTCGGGCTGAATCAGAATGGGAGGCGTTTTTGGGGATTCATGGGGTCTTTGCGATTCGACGGTCAATTCCACAGCACACGTACCAACACGGCGCAACAGACGACATCAATGAACATCAGGACGAAACACACTTTGTAGTAGAAGTATGTTTGTCGCATCACACTCTGATCGCCCGTCAGGTCAGGACAACCCTCAATCTTGACATCTGCTTTGGAGATCAAGCGACCGAGTAGGCAGCTTCTAGAAGTCGTTGACGCCAAACGCATGGTACTCGCCCCCTTGGGCACCCAGAAGAACCCTAAGGGCTGACCGAGTTCACGCCACACATCAGGCGAATTCTCGTAAATCCTCTTTAGCACCTTGTCATATTGCCAGAAACAGCGGCACAGCAAAAACATAGCGGTTAGGAACCAACACGGGACGGACAAAAAAGAGATGAAGTGCGTTTCCCACTCCCTCAATCCAAACCACCCCAAGCCCACGCTCAACAACAACATGACGATCAACAACGTGCGAAGGCTGAATCGAAATCGTCGGCGTTTGGAACGGGTGGTCATGGGTCTTTAATTTGTCTTTGGGGGGTCTTGGGCGTCCCAGACTATTTCACAATTTGGTAGGGCCTTACGAAGCTCGTTGATGTCTTGGGAGGTGACTTGTGTGCCGTAGAGTTTCTGGTTCATCACCTCCTGTGTTTTCCCTTCAACAAAGAGGAGCCAATCACCCCTCCCGTCAAAGCACCAATCGCCGCTCCTGTGGCTACGCTGGTTCCAACGTCGTCAATATCACCGCCGTGCCCAAAGACCACATGGAGTATCAACTGTGAGCAACAGAGACTACCAAACAGACCAAAACAGACGCTACAGAAACCCACAAGGCACACATCAAGGATGTTATCCCTACGGATTAGAATGACAGCCGCACTAAGTGCAGTGCTCAAACAGACTGCGAGGAAGATTGCCACCGACCCATATGACGAGAACACGGCTAGAGCTACCGCATAGACAGCCACAACGAGAAACAACTTATACAGGGGGATCTTCACGGTAGCCCCTCGTCTGAAACGGACACCACAAAGACGATCAAAAGCGTCTTTAAGCTGAATCGAAATCGTCGGCGTTTGGAACGGGTGGTCATTGGTCTTTAATTTGTTGGGGGTTCCAATTCGCCATACCAGATGATTTCACAATTTGGCAGGGATTTTCTTAGTTTATTGATGCCTTGGGATGTGACCTTCGTGCCGTGAAGCAGAAGCAATTTGAGTCTTGTCATTTGCCTGAGATGCTTGAGACCTTCATCGGTGACTTGCGTGTCGCACAGTACCAGTATTTTCATCCTTGTCAGCCCCTTCATATGCTCCAAACCAGTATCTGTGACTTTTGTGCGGGACAGGCGCAATTCCTCAAGTCCTTTCAGTCTTTTGAGATTCCCTAGCCCAGCGTCTGCGACCTTCGCATCTTGCAGCCACAACACTTCGAGTTGCGCCAGCCTATTAAGATAATGCAGCCCTGCACCCGTGACATTCGTTTCGGCAAGCAGCAACATTTCGAGGTCTGTCAGCCCTTCAAGATGTAACAGCCCAGCGTCCGTGACTAGGGTGCCATCAAGCGCTAGCTCTCTGAGCTTCTTCAATCCTTTGAGATGCGTTAGACCGGCATCCGTGATTTTTGTATCGGAGAGATTCAGCCAAGTAAGGTCTGCCAGTCCTTTGACGTGCGCCAGAGCCGCATCGTCACCTCTTAGAAAGTTTATGCAAAGCACGTCAGCAAAGAAATCGTGCCCGACGACCGCCCTTAGCCACACTGGGACTGTCGGTTCCGCATCCGGCATGAAGTTGCCATGCCGGTCCAATGCTTGGTAGTCGTAATAGACCAGCCCCCCCGCCTCCTCAATCGCCTCCACCGCCTGTCGTTGTCGTTCAGCTTCTCGCACTTTCTCGGCAAACGGGGCAATCACCAACAGCGTCAGCAACGGATATTCAAGCATGGCAACGGCCCTCGAATCTTGAGGCGAATCGACAACCCCATCCTACCATTTTCCGTCCCTCGGAAGAAAGAAAACATTCACAGAAGGCACAAGATATTGGCCCAGCTTCGTCCAGGTGGTAGAAATGGCTTCCGAGGGAATAGTGATGAACAGCCGACGCTTACGACCGAAATGGACCCTGGGGACGATGCTGCTTGTCGTCGGATGGTCTTCGGTGGTGGTGTGGTTGAATGTTAGACGCACCATCTTCACCCACTTCGGTTACCTCTCTGCTCGTTACGGGTATCCATGGACATGCGCTGTGGCATGCGACCCCAATGACCCCAGCTTGGAGCCTCCCCGCTTTCGCCCCGAGTACATCTATAGCCATTGGCACTTAGCCGCCAACGTCGCCATCGGCCTTATTGCCGTCTTTATTCTCACTTGGACATCAAGAGCCATCCTATCCGCTTTAAGAGCGTTTATGAGCAAGCCGCCGCCAGACAACTTGAATGGCGATTAGATGCCAAGGTAGAGCCTCTAAGAGAACAACCAGGGATTCTTACAGAAGCCCTGGAAAGCCCCTCAAACCCATCCCAGTCCGATCCCGCTTTCGGCTTCCAGGGGCTTCTATGGCTATTCTGCGAGCTTGTCGATTACCTCCTTGGCTATTGATCCTGCCTCCTACTCATTCTTTTCTATCACCTTCTCCAGGATCAATCTGGTCCTGTCTGCGTCATATCCGCGTCGCTCGAGGAAATTCTGAGCGTCATCGTAAGCATCTAATATGCTGCCTATCTCGAACTCCAGCCTCGCTGCCATGGTTTTGCTGCCATGGTTTTGCTGGCTTCTTGGCTGGCCTTTTGGAGTCTTGCTGGCTCCCTCTGCTCTCAGCATCATTGTTGTGTTTGTGGCAGGCAGCCTAGCGGATTTCGGAGAATATCGAGGCCATCTGCAACCCATGTTTCTAGTCGCTCGCCCTGGCAACGTCCCAAATAAGAGCCATACTGAGGTATCAGCCTACATTGGAGTTGCCTCAATGCGGAAAAAAGTGCCTCGCGCCGCCATTTGTCTTGCTTTCTTGTCATTCGCCGCCTTCGGCGGGGCTGTTCTAGCGGACGAACTGAACGCTGCGTTCAATGCAATCGATTCTCCGGACATTAAGGACTATATCGATGTACTGGCCGATGACCGCTACGAGGGCAGGGAGGCGGGAACTCGTGGTGGTCGAGCGGCGGGTGCCTATTTGGCGGAACGATTGCAGGAACTCGATTTGAAACCGGGCGGCGGCAATGGCACGTACTTTCAAGTTTTCCGCGGTGCCCGCAATATCCTGGGGGTGATCGAAGGCAGCGATCCGGCGCTGAGACGGCAATTCGTGATCATCGGCGCTCACTACGACCATGTGGGCTATGGCACTCGCACAACCAGCCGCGGCCCCATTGGATACATTCACAACGGTGCGGATGACAACGCGAGCGGTGTGGCCGGTCTGCTTGAAGTAGCGGAGGCGTTCAACGCGTTGGGTGAACCGCCGAAGAGGTCCGTCATCTTTGCGCTTTGGGACGGCGAAGAGAAAGGGCTGTTGGGCTCGAAGTACTGGATCGGCAACCCAACTGTCCCGTTGGACGATGTCGCGCTCGTCGTCAACGCGGATATGATCGGTCGCATGCGGGAACGCCGTGTCGAAATCCATGGTACGCGCAGCGCGAGTGGGTTGCGGCGGCTTGTCTCTCAACAGAACGAGAATACAGGTCTGCTGCTTGATTTCGTGTGGGACACCAAGAAGAACAGCGACCATCACACGTTTTACTTGGCGGGAATCCCTTTCCTTCTATTTCACGCGGGATTACACGACGACTTCCATCGGCCGAGCGACGACGCGCACAAGATCAACCATGCGGGAACAGAGCAGATCACCAAGTTGCTGTTTTCAGTTGCTTTCGAACTAGCGAATCAGTCTCAAAATCGCACGTTTCGCGATCAATGTCGACGTGAGACCAAAGCCGGATTGGCAAGCCTGGAACGAAGTCTTCCGGCGCGTCCTCCCAGGCTGGGCGTTTGGTGGGAACACCGCGATGGTGATCGACCGGGGCTCTATCTAAAGCGCGTGCTTCCGGGGCTTCCGGCCGAACGAGCCGGTCTGCAGGTTGGCGATCGATTGCTTCGCTTCAGCGATCGCCCCATCGAAGACGAAGACTCGTTTCGCAAGGACGTGCTTGCCGCACATTCGCCCGTAAGTGTCGTGGTTGAACGTGGCGATGAGGAACCTCTGGAACTGAACGTGGAATTGGACGGCGAGCCTCTGCGGCTGGGCATTTCCTGGAAACAAGACGAAGCGGAGCCGGGCACCTTGATTCTGTCTCGAGTCGTACCGGGATCGGCGGCCCATCTGGCGGGCCTACGAGTGGCCGATCGCATCTACCAACTCGATGGACACGAGTTTGGGGATGAAAAAGAGTTTCTTCAACGGCTTCCCGAGTTGCCAGATTCTTTTGAGCTAACGGTCGAACGGCGCGGGCAGCTAATGACCATAACTTTGGATCTGCCGCCTGTCGGCGTTGTCGCTGAGTGAGCCCCAGGTATTGGGGAGCAGATCTGAACTACTCGCTGAGACGAAGAGTGGACGCGCGGCGCAAAGAGCTGTCGCTAGTGCGTGTCGCACAGACGTGTAGCGTCTCCGACGCCATGAGTCAAAGGTCCAAACGGCGAAAGACCCGCTACGGTTATCCCGAACGCGCTCTAATTCCCGAGTTGCTCAAGGAGTCGCGAATCTTGCTACTGTACGTTGGGCATCCTTGCCCGAACCCATGCAGACGAAAACCGATGGCACTTGCTCCAAAGCGGCAGCGAGTGGTGGAATCCGCCGAGAAACGACCACAAAAGGGGGAAGGGGCAAAACGGGCTCAAGAAAGCAAAAACGCTGGCATTCCGGGGAAGATCCCACGAAAACCAGCGAAAGATGCAAGAGGCGCCGGCCGGATTCGAACCGGCGATGGAGGATTTGCAATCCTCTGCCTTAGCCACTTGGCCACGGCGCCAACCACTCCCGCAACTTAGAAAATCTCTTGGCCCTGGTCAATAGGATTGGGGGATTTTGCAGAAAACGGGACGGTCGTCCCGCTCGTATCGAATGCGCAGATCTCACATTGGCCTCGCTGTACGTCCCGGACCCGGCGCAGGCAAAGTTTACCCAACCGTTCTTCTTGAAAAGTAAGTTGCGCCAATGGAGAGCGCCCGCCGTCGACACGATTTGTATTAGTAGTGCGTGTCGCACTCACATTTGGCGATCGCGGCGGCGTGAATCCTGATGAGAACGGACGAAATCACGCTACGGTGATCCGATACGCGCTCTAGCAAGGACCGCCGCCGTGATCTGCGTGTGAACGATGAGGCGTGCTTCTTGCGGATCACTTTCGTGAAGAAAAGGTATTGATTCATGGCATTACTCAATCTGGGTGCACGGTCGCGGACTGAAGACAAGCTGGCGAAACTCACCAGACGGATCGTCGAACGGACTCGCGGCGAGGTGACTAGGCGGCTGCTGGGACTGCGGGCCGATATGTCGAACGCGGAAGCCCGCGGCTATATTCGCGCTCGAGCAGCGGTGGTGGTCCAGCGAGAGGTGAATTTGGCATTGAGTCGGGAACGGCGACTCAAACCGTCGGATCGGCAACGGCTAATTGGCATGGTGACTGACGCTCTGGTAGACAGCATCTTCAGCCAGGGCGTCACGTCCGGGCATCGAGTGGCGGCCTGACGAACCAGGCGTTGAAGTGGAAACCGACCGTGCTCTCTTCGTCGTGCGCGGGCGGTAATCGGGGAGCGGTGTCTCCAGGGCCCCTGATACGTCAGCCGATTCGCGCTGCTTTCTCATCCAGGCCGGAAACGCCAAAGCGACGGGCCAATTCCGCCTGGACCTCGGACAAAGCGATCTGTCGATGGCCAAGCATCACGAACAGGTGGTAGATCAGGTCCGCCGCCTCGTGGATCAAATGGCCACGGCCTTCGTGGCCCTCATGGGCAGCCTCGACTACCTCGGCCGCCTCTTCCATGATCTTGCCACCGATCATTTCCACGCCACCGGAAAACAGCGTGGTTGTGTAGGAGTTTGCGGGGGCATTCGCCTTGCGATCCTCGATCACGCCCATTAGCCGAGCGAATATGTCTTCCTCGCTGCCCATATGTCCCTCTTGACGACGTCCAAAACACTCGGACAATGCGACATCCTAGACGGGTATTCCTTCAGTAGCGATCTAGCGTCCAGTATGCGCGTTACCTGCACCGTGACAAGATGAATCCAGACGAATCTCTCCAATCCAGCGACGTTTCGACGGTCGATTGTTGGTATCTGAGCGGCGCCACCGCCAGCGGCAAAACGGGTATCGGGTTGGAGTTGGCGGAGTTGCTGAACGCCGAGATCATTTCGATGGACTCGATGACGCTGTACTGCGAAATGGACATCGGCACGGCGAAGCCGACAGCGGAACAGCGGCAAAGGGTGCCACATCATTTGCTTGACGTGTTGTGCCCCACAGAGGATTACAGCCTGTCGAACTACCTTGACGCAACTCGCAAGAAGGTCGCCGAGATACGAGGGCGTGGATGCGAAGTGCTCTTTGTCGGAGGAACGCCTCTGTATCTGAAGGCGCTGCTTCGAGGCATTTTCCAGGGGCCGCCAGCCGATTGGGAGTTTCGCCAACAGGTGGAAAAAGAGATCGAGCAGGTCGGCTTGGCCGTGTTGCACAAACGCCTAGAGCAGGTCGATCCATTATCGGCCGCGAAATTGCATCCTAACGACAAACGCAGAATCATCCGCGCGTTGGAGGTTTGTCGCGCGACAGGCCAGCCGATCAGTCACCTACAGACACAATTCGACGAGGGGTTGCCGGCGGATCAATGCAAAGTGGTTGTGCTGAACTGGCCTCGTGAAATACTGCACGAGCGAATCAACTCGCGTGTCGACGTGATGTTTGCGGAGGGCTTCGTCCAGGAGGTGACTGGTCTGTTGGAGCGACACGGATCGCTCAGCCGTACCGCAAGTCAAGCAGTCGGGTACTGCGAGGTCATCGCGCACGTTCGCGGCGAAAGCGACCTGGAATCGACCATCGAGGCAGTGAAGGCGCGCACACGACAGTTTGCCCGTCGTCAGGACACTTGGTTCCGCAGCCTCAGCGAGTGTCGATCGTTTCCGCTAGAAGGCGAGTTGGAAGGGCAGGACGTCGCTGCACGAATCGTCGAGATGGTCGGCACGATCGAATGATGGCCGTGTTTGTTCAAATCTAGTGCGTTGTCAAAGCCCACTCTCAGGGTAACGGAACTCGCCAAGAGTTTCGTCCGACATCGCAAACCACCGAAGGTCTTGGCGACTTCCGCTACTGCCTAAACCCTAATTCTTAGACTGGACAAAGCACTAGTGCGTTAGGCGCGTCAATGTCTTCTTCGCCTCGACTGCCCAGAAAATGGCGGTACTCAGTAGCAGGCAGATTCCCAAGTCCATTGCCCGCAGGGGCACTGTGTCAAAGATTTCCTGAAACAACGGCACATAGATCAGGAGAAGCTGAAGCCCGAAAGTCAGCAGGACCGAGCCTAATATCGCTTTGTTCGAGAACAGCCCTATGCGGAAAAGCGAATCGCGCGATGAACGTGTAGCCAAGGCGTTCCCCATCTGCGAGAGAGTGAGGACGGTAAACACGACCGTGCGCCAATAGCGGTGATCTGTGACTTCGGGGCTCCAATACCACCAACCGGCTGTGAACGACAGTACTCCCATCAGTAACCCGATCCACACGATGTCCCAACCTAGCCCGCGAGCGAAAACTGATTCGCCGGGTGGATAGGGCCCGCGTCGCATGGTGGCCTTCTCGCCGGGCTCCAACGCCAAGGCTAAGCCCGGCAAGCCATCGGTAACCAGGTTGACCCACAGAATCTGCAATGGGAGCAGGGGTAAAGGCATGCCAAACAGAGGTGCCAACACCATCACCCAGATCTCACCGGCGTTGCTGGTCAACGTGTACTTGATGAACTTCCGGATGTTGTCGTAGACGATTCGTCCTTCTTTCACAGCCGCTACGATGGTGGCGAAGTTATTATCGCGCAACACGGCGTCGGCCGCCTCCTTAGCGACATCCGTACCTGTGATCCCCATCGCTACGCCAATGTCCGCCTGCTTCAGAGCAGGAGCATCGTTGACACCGTCGCCGGTCATGGCCACGACGTGTCCACGATCCTGAAGTGCATCGATCAGCTTCAGTTTGTGCTCGGGCGAGACGCGAGCATAAATGGCTGTTTCCTCGACGACCTCCTCCAGTCGCTCGTCGGAAGAATCATCGAGCTGTCGTCCGGTCAACACGCCGTTGGTGCCGTCGATACCAAGTCCTCGGGCGATATATCGCGCCGTTAGCGCATGATCGCCGGTGATCATGACTGGGCGAATGCCTGCCGCTCGGCACGTTTCCACTGCTTCGCGAGCCTCGGGACGCGCCGGATCGATCATCCCGACCAGGCCGACGAACACCAAGTCGTGCTCTAAGGATGCCTCGTCGCCGTCGGTGGGAGGTGTGCTCCCTTGACGGAAGGCGAGTGCCAAAACGCGCACACCATCGCCAGCCAATTCGTCATGGGCCTTCCAGATCCGCTCGCGCCACGATTCACTCAACGGCACAGCGGTCTCACCGTTCCACACACGCGCGGAGACATCCAGAACAGAGTCCAAGGCCCCCTTGGTGAAGGCGATGTGTCGCTCGGATTCCGAGTCGGCATTCGCTGGCAGGATGCCCGACATCCCAGGACATGGAAGCTCCGCCACGCCATCGTGGCGATGCACGGTTGTCATTCGTTTTCGGTCCGAGTCAAAGGGCAACTCGGCTACGCGAGGCAGCAGAGTATCAAGTTCGCCTTTCAGCAGGCCGAAACGCGCTGCGGCCACGATTAACGCATTCTCTGTGGGATCGCCAACCGCGTGGCAATCACCGGTCGTTCCGTTGTCGATTTCCAGCACGGCATCGTTACACAGCGCGCCACCGGTCACCAGAAGCGCAAAGGAAGAGTGATCGCAAAGGGCAGCCGTTTCCTCACTCAATCGTTCGCCAAGCTTCACGCGTTGCCCGGCAACCTCCAGTGCAATGACCGTCATCTTGTTCTCGGTCAACGTGCCCGTCTTGTCGGAGCAGATCGTGGTAACCGAGCCAAGAGTCTCGACCGCGGGCAGTTTGCGGATCAATGCGTTGCGTCGCAACATGCGCTGGGCGCCGATTGCCAGGGCGATCGTGACCACCGCTGGCAGCCCTTCTGGCACGGCTGCGACAGCCAAACTGACGGCGGTCATGAACATCTCTTTCAGTTCGCCACCTTGCAGCATTCCAAGTGCGAAGACGATCGCCACCAGGACCAAGGCTACCACGGCCAAGGCCTTGCCCAGATGATCAAGGCGACGCTGCAGCGGCGTCGGCTCGGAACGGACTTGCTGGATCATCGTGGCAATGTTGCCCAATTGGGTACGCATGCCAACTTCGGTGACCACGGCTAGACCACGCCCTCGAACGACCGTGGTCCCCATGTACACCATGTTCCGCCGGTCCGCCAACGGCTGTTCTTCGTCGAATGCAACCTTCGCGTCCTTCTCGGCGGCTTGAGACTCACCCGTCAAGGCCGACTCCTGGACCCGCAGTCCCGCGTTCTCCAGCAAACGCCCATCCGCTGGGACCGCTCCGCCTGCCTCCAGGATGACAACATCACCTGGCACCAATTCGACGGCCGGCACTTCTACTACATGGCCATTGCGTCGCACTTTGACGATGGGAACGGCCAGCCGTTTGAGCGCCGCAATCGCGTGTTCGGCCTTGTACTCCTGACGGAATCCCAGCAGAGCGTTCAAGACGATGATGGCCGTGATCGCGATCGCATCGTTGAAGTCACGCAGCAAAGCCGACACGACAGCCGCAATGATCAGCACCACGACGAGCGTAGCCGTCAATTGCTCCCAGAGGATGCGCCAGGGGCTCTTGAGTCCGCGTTCGATCAGTTCGTTCGGCCCGAATTCGCCCTGACGGCGAGCAATTTCGTCGGTGCTAAGTCCCGACTGCGAGTCAGAGTCCAGGCGGTCCAATACGTCGAGCGTATCCTGTTGATGCCAACTACCCACGCTTCAATCCCTCCTTTGGGCACTGGTATACCCTATTCCATAGCTTCGCCTGAATACCAAACCGTGTGTGCATTTCTCTGGCTCTGCCGCTGCGTCCCAGCGTCATCGGACCTATCGCCTGACCGCCTAGCGGAACTTGATGAGGAACAACTGCCCAACGATTCGATAGACCGATCAGCAAATTGGGCTTTTTCGGGGTGAAATCCGCATTACCCAGACTCATCGGAAAATACGTTCCGTTGCGTTCGTTCGATTCTGCCGTTATCCGCCGCGGATTCGGCGCATTCGTTGCCGGAGTAATCGGTGCAAGCCGTCCTATCTGTTCCGGGGTTGCCTCCGGTCGGCCGACAATCAAGAAACAGAAAAGAAATGGCATTTATGGGCTATGCTTCAAATAGCCGGACTAGCGAACCATCGCGTCCCAATAATCGAGGTCTAGTACAGCTTTGCGGTCGGGCCCCCAACGAACTTGAGTTGGGTGATGCTTGCCGCGGGGAGAAGGCCAAACAAATGAGTAGTGAAAAGACCACTTCCAAGAGACAGAAACGTAGAAAATCGCCAGCAGCCACGAAACAGCAACGGGACCGACGTGGTGCAATCACTGTGCTTACAGCCGTGTTGATAATTCTGCTGATGGCGATGTTGGCATTCGCCATCGACACGGGATACATGACGAATACGCATACCGAGCTTAAACGAGCGGTGGATGCAGGGGCGCTGGCCGGGGCCGGCGCACTTGTGGAGGGACAGTCGACAGCGAAGCGCCAAGCTTATGACTTCGTCTCTCGCAACCTAGTAGCCACTGAGGCTCTTCCGCGAAACGATGTCGAAGTCTACCTAGGTGAATGGGACATCGACACACGGACGTTCCGCGAGACCCACTCGCAACCTAACGCAGTTCGCGTCGTCGCCATGCGAAAGGACGCACCATTGTTCTTCGGGAAGGTTCTTGGGCATGACGCGTTCGACATGACCGAGGAGTCAATCGCGACGTACCAGCCACGGGATATTGTGGTGGTATTGGACTACTCCGCTTCGATGAACGACGACAGCGAATTTCGACACATAAGCCGCCTGGGGCGCAATGCCATAGAAAGAAACCTGCACCAGATCCACCAGGAGCTAGGATCGCCGAAGTATGGAAAAATGAATTGGACGCCCAAGTACATCTCCTCGACCAACTACAACGCAATCCGCAACGCGCTCGGACTTCGGGGAGTGAAGTATCCATACCGATCAGGCAGTTGGAGTGACTACTTCAGATACGTACAGCGGGACAACGATGTAAGGAATGCGGGATATCGCAAGAAATATGGCTACATGACTCTGGTAAACTACTGGCTTGAGCGGAAGCCCATGTATTCCCAGACGCCGGACTTGTGGAAAACCAGCGAGCAGCCGATCACGGCGCTGAAGAATGCGGTTACCCTGTTTTTGAACTACGTCTCCAACGCCGACATGGACGACCGGGTTGGGCTTTGCGTGTACTCGTCGCGTAACGCGAAAGCGGTACTGGAACACGAACTGTCGTACAACTTCAGCGGCATCGATTACATCTCGCGGCATCGACAGGCAGGACATTACCACACTGGCACGAACATCGGAGACGGAATCCGGTACGCCAAAGATCATCTGCTATCCGCGGGCCGGACCGGCGCGTACAAGATGATTGTGATGATGACCGATGGCAAAGCCACTCTGCCCTACGGAACGAATCCTGGGGCGTACGCTCTAGCACAAGCTGATTCGGCTGGCCGGGCTGGGATTCCTGTCCTCACGATCAGTCTGGGGGCCGACGCAGACAAAGCCCTGATGGACGAAATCGCCAGCAGAACGCAAGGTATTCACTTCAGTATCCCAGGCGGACAGACCGTCGCAGAATACGAAAACGACTTGAAGAACGTATTTGCCTTGATCGCGAAGGATCGTCCGCTGAAGCTGGTGAAGTAGGAGTCTATTGGCAGATCGCAACAGTCTATTGGCGCAGGATTCACACCCCGACGATTTCGAGGGTCCGTATACGCTGTCCTTGGCTCGGAACTAACGCGTGTCCGCCCCGCGGAGAACACTGCTAGAGCGTACTCGCTGTTGCGAGTTCCCACCCAAAGCCAACTGGCAGCACTCCGTAGATACCGCGTGTGAAGACCAAATTGATCAGGTCATCCGTCAACAGTATGGAACTCTTCGGCACCAGCACCAGATCAGAGTCGCGAAGCATTATTTCGCCAGCCGGACAGGCGTTCTTCCCTAGAAGTGCACTCTGGATGTTCAGCTTAGTGGCAATCAGACGCCAGTCCTCGGTTCGTCGGAACACGATTACGCGACGCAAGTCGGCGCCCACGTTCCAACTGCCAGCCATGGCCATCGCCTGCATCACGGTCGTGGGGCCTTCCAGTGCAAACCGGCCGGACGATCGCACTTCGCCAATAACATAGACGTACCGAGGCGCCCTCTCCGTGAGCATCGGCGAGACCTCGACGCCATCCACAATCTGAGCGTATCGCTCGTCGATCTCGCGTTTTAGCTCGCCAATGGTCAATCCTTGAGCCGGCACGGAACCGATCGCCGGAAGTTGTATGGAGCCTTCCGGCGTGACACGCGCTCGACGACTCTGACCACCTTGGCCGTAGCGACTGTCAACTGCGGCACGAAGATCTTCCAGTCTGGTATTCACCTCCAGCGGCGTAACCGTAATCTGAGGATCACGCACGTACTTCCTATATTGTTCGTTGAGTGATTCGCGGAGTTCGTTGACGGTCAATCTAGCTGCCCGCACTTGCCCCAGCATAGGAAGCGTAATCGTGCCATCCGGCTGGATGACCAGACCCCGTCCATCCGGTATTCCTCCACGCCTGATATTTGGATCCGTCATGGATTCAACGACAATCGTGTCGCCGACATTCAGCCGATATGGAGTTGCGCTCTCGTCCCGCGTCAGCCGGTAGACGAACTCCAACTGGTCGTCAGCTCGAAGCCGATACTCCGCAACGTGTGCGGTCCGTGACGGACCGATGTACTCGCCGTGGCCGTAAGTGCCAAACGCCGTCGTTTCGCATGGCCCACACGCCGTGTTCGGATGACGATGGCCACAGGGGACGCAGTCGGGAGATCCGTTTTCCGGGACCAAAGCCTGGCAGAGCTTCACCTTCACGTCGGACGTGTCTTGGCCTGTTTCCGCGGAAGCGTGTTTCTGCCACCAGGTGGCACTCGCCGACCGAGGCGTCTGTCCCGAAGGGCGCGTAGGCTGCTGTGGGGCTCGTGATCGCGGGGCAGCGTAATGCGGCTGTTCCGGGTTGCTACGGGCGAACTCTTCCGGCGTCACCCAAACAACCGGCAAGTGGTTCTGCTCCGCGGGTTGCTGACCTGAAAACGCCAAGCCGCGTTGGTGGGCCAGACCGGCCATACTATGATCACCAAGCCGGTCCTGCACGACGGCCAGGTTGTGCCAAGTTTGCGGTGTCGGATAGACGGAAAGGCTGTGTTGGAGGGCACGGCTGGCTTCGTCGAACTGCCCGTACTGAGCCAACAGGACGCCTAACTCGTTGGCGGCCATGTGGTTGCGGGGATCTGCCACAATCGCCGCTTGATACACAGCCATCGCCTTCGGAGCACTAGCGAGTTGGGTCCGGGTCGTATCGTCGCCAAGCACCAAGTATGCCTTGCCAAGACCGAAGGCCGCCTTCGAACCGGGCGGTACGCCTTCGATAGCCGTCGACAAACGATCCCGCGCGTAGCTGCAATAACGCTGGCTCGCGATCAGTGGAGTCACGTTGTCCAGCGGCATGTTGTCGAGTACGGGCGTCCGGTGTGCAGCTACGATCCCGGCCAAGTTCATTTCCGCGGCCAACTGAGAGCCTCTTACCCGAAAGTCGTCCGCCTCGCGCAAGGCACGAAGCCCGGCGGCCAATGCCTCGCTTCGAGACTTGCCGCCGTCCTTCGCGTCCAGGGTCTGAGCAATCAGTCCTAGGGCACTGATGAACTCGGCTCGAGCAGAATGTATGGCCCCGCGTCTGGCCAGCACGAATCCATGCTGGACCAAGTCGTCAGCATGATCTGCCATAGCCAAGACGGCCGAATCGCGAGACTGCCGTTGGACGACAATGGCTGACTCGTGAGGGTGCGAGCCATTATGAATCGGGCGGTAGGCAGGCTCCGCCGCGATGGCCGGCAGCCGTCTCGTTTTTTCTTCAACTTGTGTGTACTGCGGCTCTTGTGTGCGCGGTGGTTCTTGTGTGTGCGGTGGCTCAGGTACCCTGTGCTGCGGTGTTTCCAGGGGCTGCGAACTCGGCGGCGATACGGTCGGCTGCGAAGGTTGTGACAGCGCGGCTTCCGGTGCTGCACATCGCGGAAAACTGACGGCCTGTGCCGTCTCCCGTGCCGGCTGCATGTGCAGAGGGCCACCGCGCGGCCAATCGTCATAGTAACTTCCGAGGCCCGCGTCCTCATGCGAAATCGCGGGGAGTCGTCGCGTGTTTCGTTGCGGGGGGAACCATTGTTGGGAAGGCTGCTCCACAGTCACTCGCGGAAACTGATAGAGCCCATCAAATTCCACACGGGGGAGGCGTCCATTCTTCGTTTCGATAGTCGCGACGGGAAGGCGCCGGGGAGAATCGTTGGCGGAATTGCAGACAGGTTCCTGATAGACAGGCCCCGCCGAGTGTCCGATCGCAGGCAATCGGCGCGAGTGCGTCCACTGGTCTCCGCTACTACCGGGCACAGTAATCAGAAGTGATATAATCGCGATAACCAACCGCGACGGGTATGCCAAGCGATCCGTCATATTGTCCACCTATTCATGGAATTGGACTTCCTCTGAACCCATCGGCAGCCAGTGGTGTACCGCCCTATCTGAAAACAGCCATTTGCGGTGGGCAAGGCGAGATGGCGTCGTAGCGTCATGCACGAACTGCATTGTTGTTTCAACAAGGCGCTAAGACGTAATTCGCGTTTTGGGAATAGCACTCACAGATGGCGCATTTGGCTGAGCGAGAGTGGTTTCAGATCAATCTGATGATGGATACGTCGGTTGCACGACGATGAACCGAACGGCGCAGCCCTCAGAACGCGCACGACCGCCACATTCGATTCTGCTTCTCCCTCTCGTCGCCCCCCGCGTATTCGGACCGGCCTCGAGCATCCGGAACGTAACCTATAAGACAGTGAAGGCATTGTCTTCGCATGTCCGCGCCCCGTTTGCGCGTACTGAACTCGATCGACCGAAAATACGTTGAGACAACGGGCGGACTCGGAAGAGCATTCCGCGAGACGCCTGAGCCGGATACGAGCAATCCCAGAGATTGACAATCACACGGAGTTGTGGCGATGGATAGAAGAAGCAGATCGACCGCAGTCGAGGCCGACGCACAAGACCAAGCCGGTGCGTCGTCTGAAAGACGCCGATCGCCGGGGCGTCGCTCCGATGACACGAGACTAACGCACGCGGCCCCGTCGGCGTGGACGCTACGCGAACTCTATCGGGCTCTGTTTCAATACTGGAAACGATCGCTTGCATTCTTTGTCATCGTCATGGCCCTGGCGGTCACCACCGTGTTCTTCTCGCAAATACACATCGGACGCTCAACTCTTTGTGCGATTGGGTCGCGAGAGTGTGGCCCTTGACCCAACGGCAACGACCGGAAAATTTGTCGGGATGAACGTCACGCGCGAAACCGAGATCAACTCGATCATCGAGGTGATGGGCAGTCGTGTCATCATCGAGAAGGTTGTGGATTCGATCGGTCTTGATCCGCCTGCGAACTCGGAACTGGATCGCGAGAAGGGAATCAGTTCGCTGATGAAGAATATCACAATATGGTCCCCGAAGAATACAAGCGTGATTGGCGTGGCCTGCGAAGCGCGTTCGCCGAAACGAGCGCAGGAGGTGGTCTCGACGATCGTCACGATCTACATGGACGAGCACTTGCGGCTGAACAGCACGGCTGGATCGTACGAGTTCTTTGATGAACAGTCGAAACTGCTGAAGTCGCAGTTGGACGAGGCCAGCGCCGAACTGCGCGACGTAAAGAGCGAGTTCAACTTGGCGTCGATCGAAGGTCGGCGTGATGCACTGCAGAAGCAGGTCGCTGCAGTACAGACACAGATTCTAGATACCGAGTCGGGTTTGGCAGCCTCGGCGGCCAAGATTGCCTCGATGCGTGGTTCGTTGAGCCAGTTGCCGGAGTCTTTTATAGAGCGGTTCGCGCTTCCCAACAGCACGGCGACGAGCCTGCGAGAGCTGCATTACGAATTACAGACGCGCGAGCAAGAGTCGATGGCAAAGTATACGGAAAAACACCCCACGGTGATCGCCATCCGCCAACAAGTCCAGGAAATGGAACGAATTATGCGCGCGGAGCAGCCCGATCGATCCCAGGCGACCACGGCGGCAGTGCTTGCCGAGCAGTCCACCTACGAATCGCTGGAAGCCCGCGGCAAATCGTTGGCCCAACAGTCGCAACGACTGGAGAGCGATCTCGCGATGCTAAACAAACAGGAAGTGCGGGTCAAAGAACTCGAACGAAACGTCAAAGTGGCCGAAACCAGCTACATGAGCTACATGGCCAGCCTGGAGCAAACTCGAGTTGACCAGGCTCTGAAGCGACAAGCCATTTCCAATATCAATGTGATTCAGCCCGCAAGTCTGATCCACAAACCGACAAGTCCCAAGACGGGCTTGACGTTGGCAATCGCATTGTTTGCCGGTGCCTTCGGTGGAATCGGCTTAGCCCTGTCATCGCAGCAGTTGGACCAATCATTGAAGACGCCCGAAGACATCGAAAAGCGACTGGGACTACCCACGTTGGTGTCGATCCCAAAGCTAGACTCGCAGCAACTCGTAGTCAAAGGAATGGTATAGGCCATGTCCACCGTACCTCCAAGCCAACCCGCACCCGTTGTCGTTCCTGTCGGGCCGGGACTCGCAAACGCCTCGACGCAGGCCCGCGAATCAGGTCAGTGCGCCCGGGACGACGCGTTGCGCCCGTCGAATTCGCCGCGCCGCACAGGCGATGAAACGGACGAGTACTTCCATGCGTTGCTACGGAGTCTGCCGTGGCCGGGTACCGGTCTGGCCCGACGTATTCGGACCGTTGGAATGACGAGCTGCTATCGAGGAGAGGGCGTTAGTACGGTCGCGGCGCAAACGGCCGCCTCGGCGGCTGGCTCAGGGAATCATAACGTGCTGCTCGTGGATGGAAATTTGAACCGGCCGTCGCTCCATACTGCTTTTGGTCTATCCCTTTCGCCCGGATTGGCCGAGGTTCTGTCTCAGGACACACAATCAAGTTCCGTAGTCCAGCATACAGGACTTGGCAATCTCTCAGTGCTTAGTGCCGGTAGCGCAGCCACCACTGGTGTATATGAGGCGGTGGATCGAGCAAACGCGTTGTTTGGCGAGTTGAAGAAGGACTTCGATTTGGTCGTATTCGATATGCCCTCTGTGGGGCAAGTACCGTCATCGCTCGAATGGTTCCGGCTGTTCGATAGTGCGGTGCTCGTTTTGGAAGACGAGCGAGTTCGATGGCAAGTAGGTCAACGAACGGCCAAGAGCCTGCGACAAGCCGGCGCCAACTTGGCTGGCGTGGCTTTCAACAGACGACAGAAACACATCCCAAACTGGTTATACAAAACGCTGTGATAGACGATACGAAAGGTAGGTTTGGAAGCCAATGAAACAAAACAGCTTCTGGACGAGGGTACGTGGTGCACTTGGCTGGCGGGCGACGAGTCCGGCCAGCTTTCTGCTATCAGCCGACGAGATGCGCGACCACATCGAACGCGAGCGAATGCGCGCGGATCGAAGTGGAGCGACGTTCACTATGGTGAACTACTCGTTTGTGAATGAGAATCGCGGCAAGGCCATTGTGGAACTCGCGCGAATCTTGCGGTTGCGGCTTCGCGGATCAGACCGAGCCGGCATGCTTGACGACGGCCGTGTTTCGCTACTGCTCCGGCGGCCCAGATTCTCTTCACGATTGGGGATCATTTTGAGGGACTCC
>CAZUAH010000270.1:0-18452 GCA_964617665.1 uncultured Pirellulaceae bacterium | reverse complement strand
AAGGTGGCGGCATGGGCGGCATGGGCGGCATGTTCGCCGTGGAAGATGACCTGCGTCTGGGAGTGAAGAAGAAGGCGGCTGCATTCCAGGCAGCTACTGCTGCTACGCCTGCGGCAAGCCAACCCACCAAAACGCCCCGAGTGAAGGCCACCAAGATCGAATTGGACGTTCAGCCTGGCGAAACCGCAAGTGACGCCTGGGACAGATACTTCGAGGCCCTGAAAGATGCCTCGCCGGACGAGCAACAAACGGCTCGGGCTCGGATCCACGAGACGGTTCGCGACCTGATGACCCGCGCGGCCCGCCACATCGACCAGAAGGACGAAGCGAAGAAGGCAGAGGCCATCGCGAAGTGCAATGAAGTCGTCGCGCTGGTTCAAGCCGCATTGCGACACGGTTTTCCGCAGACATGGATGTACGAAGCCATGGGGTTGGCGATGAAGGCCAAAGACGCTCCGAACGAGGAGATCGAACGAGCCTTGATGTCGGTCGTCGACTTTGCCACAAATCTGGACGACGTGCTCATCGTGGCCGAGTACATGACGCGTTTGGACTTGGACCACCGCGCTCTCGAACTTTTCAAGAACGTCGCCGAGGCCCAGCCAATGCGTCCAGAACCGTTCGCGCGGGCACTGGCCATCGCCCGGGACCTGGGTGATGTCGACGGCATCAAGTGGGCTTGCCTTGGACTCCTTCGCCAAGCTTGGACGAAAGACCGAGAGCATATCGGGCAGAAGGCGTACGGTATTGCTCGGGCGATTCACAGCGAGTTGAAGGAGGAAGGTCGGACTGAGGAGGCGGAGCAATTCAAAAAGCAGGTCGATCTGGCACTAAGACGCGACTGCTTGGTGAAAGTCACTTGGACCGGCGACGCCGACATAGACTTGGCGGTGGAAGAGCCCACCGGAACGGTTTGCTCCGCCCAGAATCAACACACCACGGGCGGCGGTGTCTTGTTGGGCGACACCTGGGCTCGCCTGGGCGGCGAGTCGCCGGAAGGATATTCTGAGTACTACGTTTGTCCACAAGGCTTCGGTGGCCAGTACCGCATGCTGATCAAGACTGCCTGGGGAAAGCCGACGGCTGGGAAGGTCACCGTCGAGGTGGCCACGAACTTCGGTTCGGACAAGCAAAAGTACTTCAAGAAGCAGGTGCCGTTGGGCGACAAGGGGGCCGCCGTGTTGTTCCAGTTGGACGAGGGACGGCGCAAAGACCCGCTGGACGCCCAGCAAGTCGCCAACGTAGCCCGGGCCCAGCAAGCCATCGGTCGCGCGGTGCTGGCACAGCAACTGGCCGGCTATGATAGCTCGGATGCAGTTTCGGACTACTACCGGGCGGCGTTACGGGCGCAGCGCGACGGTCGCATGCCTCATCGTCGCGGCGTTGGTGTCCGTCCCGTGATTACCACGCTGCCGGCAGGAAGCAACTTTAGCGCGTCGGCGGTCATTTCTGCCGACCGCCGTTATGTGCGTGTCACCCCCATGCCGCTATTCTCGGGAATCGGCGAAGTGAGCACGTTCACATTCAGCGGTCCTGGCGCCGGCGGCGGCCAGGGCGGCGGTGGTGGCGGCGGCGGCTTCGGCGGCGGTGGCGGCGGCTTTGGAGGCGGTGGCGGCGGCTTCGGTGGAGGCGGCGGCGGCTTCGGCGGCGGTGGCGGCTTCTCAGATGGACGATTGAAGACAAACGTGGAACCGCTGAAGTACGGACTTGATACTGTCAAACAACTCAACCCGGTTCGCTTCAACTGGGCCGAATCCGCCGAGCTTCCGATCGCTGGCGGCGAAGCGACAATCGAAGATCGACCGACTGTCCAGCCAAGCAAGGCGCTCGGACGTCAGGACGAGGTTGGTTTGATTGCCCAACAGGTCGAAGAGTTGGTACCCGAAGTTGTCTCGTCCGACGCCCCGACTGGTTTCAAGCGTCTCGACTACGAGAAGCTCGTGCCGGTCCTAATCAAAGCCGTGCAAGAGCTGTCCACCGAAAACGAGCAACTCAAGTCAGATATCAAGGCGATGAAAGCTCGTCTTGACGACGCAGGGATGTAGCGTTCGGCTGTTCGGGCCATTGCTCGAACGGTTGCCAAATCACACAACCCCGGCTGCCCTTGGCAGTCGGGGTTCTTTGTTGCCTCTGATCGGATTCTGAAGACGCATCTACGGACTATAAACGTACCAAGCCCGGATAGATGTCCAAATCCAGCGACTCGATTAGCCCGGCTTTCAGTCGCTCGATGGCAATCGCGCCCATCACGGCGTTGTCTGTGCACAGCGATAATGGCGCGATCAGTAGTTCGCAGCCACAATCAGCGGCCGCTTGTTCGAGACGATCACGCAAGCGATGATTCGCGGCCACGCCCCCGCCCACACACAGGGTGCCTAGACCCGTTTTGCGCACGGCCAGCATGCTTTTGGTGACCAGACAATCTACAACCGCTTCTTGGAAACTGGCCGCCAGATCGGCAACTCGCTGCTCGGGTAAATCGATGGCATCGAAGTCCGGTCGGCCAGGTCCGGCGATTTCGTAACGCACGGCCGTTTTCAAGCCGCTGAAGCTGAAGTCCAATCGATTTTCGTCCTTGATGAACGACCGCGGGAATCGGTATGCCCGTGGGTTGCCGGTTTCGGCAGCGCGGGAAATCGCTGGGCCGCCCGGGTAGGGCAGGCCAAGCATACTGGCCACTTTGTCGAAGGCTTCTCCGGCAGCGTCGTCGATCGTTCCGCCCAACTGGTCGAACTGAAACGGGGTCCTGCAATGGTAGATACTACTGTGGCCGCCGCTGACGATCAGGCCGATCGAAGGAAACACCTCCCGGCCGCTGGCGATCCGACAAGCGTAGATGTGAGCATGCAAGTGATTGACTGCAACCAGCGGTTTGCCAAGCGCCAAACACAGCGTCTTGGCCGCTACCAATCCCACTAGAAGCGATCCCGCCAGCCCAGGCATATTGGCGACGGCGACGGCGTCGAGTTCGGCGAGTTGGACGCCCGAGCGGCGCAGAGCTTCGTCGATGACAGGCAGAATCCGTTCTACGTGAGCTCGCGCGGCAATCTCAGGGACCACGCCGCGGAATCGTTCGTGCAATTCGTCCTGCGAGGCCACGACTGTGCCCAGGACTTCCAGCTTGTCCGTCACTACAGCCGCAGCCGTCTCGTCGCACGTGGTCTCGATCGTCAGGATTTGCATATCAGCCGGCTGCTTCTTCGGCCGTAGCGGAATCGTCGGTCTGTTTTGCGACCTCTAGCTGCTTGTAAAGGTATTCCAGGCTCTTGTTGAGTTGGGTGTCCTCGAAGTCCGACTCCTGACCGTCGCCACTTTCGGTGTCACCATTTTCTGGCTTACGAACGATATCCCTCTCTCGCCAATGCTTGTGTAACAAGGTTATCTGAGGCCCAGTCAGCTTGACCTCGAATCCGTCGCTGGGGCTGACACCCCATTCCCCCTCTTCTTTCGAGTCCTTGAAACGATGGATGTTCTTGCCGCTTGGACGACGATAGCCGGCGGTGGTCAGTTTCAACGCACTGGCCTCCTCCTCCAAGTAGATGATGTTCTGCACGCTACCCTTGCCCCAAGTTCGCTCGCCGACGATGACTGCACGGTCGTGGTCCTGCAGACATCCCGAGACGATTTCGCTGGCACTGGCACTGTAACGGTTTACGAGAATCGCTATTGGAAAGTCCTTGAACGTGCCCTTCTCGTGGGCATCCCAGGTTTTCGGGACTGCGTTCCTGCCTGCCGTGCTTACGATCTTCCCGCCGTCGATGAACATGTCGCTCACCTCGATGGCTGAAGACAACAACCCACCGGGGTTGAAACGAAGATCCAATACCAATCCCTTCATGCCCTGTTCGGTCAGCTTGTCCAGTGCGCTTCGGAGTTCACTAGCTGTGTGGCGTGCAAACGCCGTGAGGCGAATGTAGCCGATCTTCTTCTGATCGTCGTACATCCAATTCCACGAGTCGTCGGCTTTGCGCTTCTCGCCCAACACTGTCTGCACGCGAATGATTTCGCGTTTCAGTTTAACTTCCTCGGGCGTGGTCGTATTTGGGTGTATGACCTTGATAGTGACTTCCGTGCCGATTCTTCCTTTCATGGTCCGAACGGCTTCGTCGATCGTGATTCCCTTTGTCGACTTGCCGGCAATCTCGATGATGTGATCGCCCGCCATCATGCCAGCCCGATAGGCTGGCGTCCCCACCAACGGACTGATGACTTTCAAATGGCCATTCTCGGCGGAGACTTGGATGCCCACGCCACCGAATTCGGCCTCAACTCCCGCCTTGAAGCGATCCAGTTGCTTAGGCGAGATGTAGTTGGAATACGGGTCCAGTTCGGATAGCATGCCTCGAATTGCCGCCTCCACTAGTTCCCGGCGGCTTACATCCTTGACGTAGTTGCGGTCGATTTGATCGAACGTGTCGGCAAACAGTCTGAACAGCTCGTAGTATTCCTTGTCCGTTAGCTGTTTGTCCTTCGCTTCGTCTGCTTCCGCTTTCTCGTTCGCCGGTTCGCCAGCAATGGCGCCCGCGTTCGGCGATCCGATGAAGGCAGACGACGTCAAGACGAGTGTCAGGGTAAGCAACAGGGGTAATGTGCGAGCAAGCATTATGGTGGTTCCTGATCAAAGAAGCGTTCGGGGCTCGTCAGGCAAGTTTTAGCTTCGGTCCTGCGGATTTCAACTCGGCAAAGAGCAGCCGAGGCCCCGAGGTTGGTCGTAAGGTACTATCCGCCAACAAGTTAGTTATATTATAGAGCCTTGCAGTATGAGTGGCAACGGATATCACGAGGCAAGCTATGAGCGAAGGGACATCCAAGGGCGGGATCGGCCAGGACGCCGCTAGCCTGATCGAGTCGCCTCCAACGACTCTCGGCGGCATACTCCGTCGTTTAGGGCCGGGGCTTATTGTCGCAGGTTCCATCGTTGGTTCCGGCGAACTGATCGCCACCACGAAAACGGGTGCCGAGGCTGGTTTTTGGCTACTTTGGCTGATCTTGATCGGCTGCGTGATCAAGGTGTTTGTCCAGGTCGAATTCGGTCGTTATTCGATCGTCAACGGCGACTCGACAATGGCGGCTTTGAACTCCGTTCCGGGCCCACGGATCCGCGGCCATGGCAACTGGATTGTCTGGTATTGGTTCTTGATGTGGCTTGCCAGTATCGGCCAGTTGGGCGGGATCGTCGGTGGCGTTGGGCAGGCATTGGCCATCAGCGTACCATTGACCGAGAACGGACGCGAATTCAACGATTTCGTGGATCATAAGACGAAACTGACGGTCAAAGAAGCCGAGCTGGACTTACTCGACAAGCACGCTCAAGCCAATGGGCTGAAGGATACCGCTAGAGTCAGCCAGTTGAACTCGGAAATCGCCGTATTGAGCCAATGGATCAACGCCGAGGAGCAAACGTGGATCGCCGAAATCGGAGAAGAGAAGTTCGATGAACTGGGTCGAAAACCGCCCGCACCGTACGACGATCGAATCTGGGCCGCTGTCATCGCCGTGATCACGTCGGCGGTCCTGATTGCGGGACGTTACGGACTGATCCAAAACTTCTCCACCTTCATGGTCTGCGGCTTCACGCTCATGACCATTGTCAACCTGGCGCTGCTGCAGTCCAATTCGTCTTGGGCCGTGACGCTGGATGACATCGTGGACGGCATGCGTTTCCGTTTGCCACCAAATTCAGATACGGCGTTGGTTACTGCGCTGGCCACGTTCGGCATCATCGGCGTCGGTGCATCGGAAATCATCGCTTACCCGTATTGGTGCATGGAGAAAGGCTACGCGCGATTCACCGGACCGCGCGATCAATCATCGAATTGGGCCTCGCGAGCCAAAGGTTGGATGCGAGTCATGCGATGGGACGCATGGTGCTCGATGGTAATCTACACGTTTGCCACCTTGGCCTTCTATCTGCTGGGGGCGGCGATACTGGGACGTACGGGCTTGAATCCGGAAAAGAGCGACATGATCCGGACGTTGTCAGTGATGTACGAGCCCGTGTTTACCGAATGGGCCAGCGTGCTATTTCTCGTAGGAGCGTTCGCCGTATTGTACTCGACCTACTTTGTCGCCAATGCCGCCCACGCCCGCGTTTTCTCCGACAGTTTGGGAGTGCTTGGCGTGGCGTCCAAGACCGAGGGAGCCCACCGCAAGCGGGTTGTGTTTCTCAGTGGGCTGTTTCCGCTGCTCTGTTTTGCCATGTACGTGTTCTTCCCAAAACCCGCCCAGCTTGTTCTAATCAGCGGCCTTATGCAGGCCGTCATGCTACCCATGTTGGCAATCGCGGGTCTGTATTTCAGGTACTATCGAAACGACGAGCGACTGGCCCCCGGCAAGACGTGGGACGCCTTCCTCTGGATCTCTGCGGTTGGGATGTCGATCGCTGGCATTTGGGCACTTATTAGTAAGCTACAGTAATGCGTATCGTTATTTGCTACCCTGTCGAACAACGTCACTTGGACCAGATCGCCGCCGCCGTACCCGACGCGGAAATCGTCGACGCCGGCCAGCAGCGCATTGACCACGAAATCCTGGACGCCGATATCTTCTGCGGACATGCCAAGGAGAAGCCTGTACCGTGGGACGAAGTTGTAGCCCAAGGGCGTCTGCGTTGGATTCAATCGTCGGCAGCCGGTCTGGATCACTGTCTCGCACCGTCGGTCGTCCAATCGGACATCACCGTGACCAGCGCGTCCGGCCTTTTCGCCGATCAGGTGGCCGAACAGACAATGGCGATTCTCGCTGGTCTGCTGCGCGGGCTGTCCGTATTCTTCCGCGCAGGTCTTCGCCGCGAGTTCATTCGCCGTCCGACCCGCGATTTGCACGGCGCGACGGTCGGCATTGTTGGCTTTGGCGGCAACGGACGTCGCATTGCAGAGACGCTGGCTCCATTTCACGTCCGGATCCTCGCGACCGACGTGTTCCCCGTCAGCAAGCCGGAACACGTGGACGAATTGTGGCCCGCGGACCGCCTGGACGACCTCTTGCAGCAAACCGACATAGTGATCCTGTGCGTACCACTCACCGAGCATACCAGAGGCATGATAAACGGCCCCGCGTTGGCGAAAATGAAGCAAGACGCAGTGCTGATCAATGTCGCTCGAGGGCAGTGTGTCGTGGAAGCGGATCTCGTCGCCGCATTGGAGTCCGGTCATGTAGGCGGAGCCGGTTTGGACGTGACGGAGGTAGAACCATTGCCGGAATCGAGCAAGCTCTGGGACATGCCCAACGTGATCATTACGCCACACGTGGGTGCACAATCGGCACGACGGTATGACGACGTGACGGATTTCTTCTGCGAGAACCTCCACCGTTATCAACAAGGCCAACCGCTTCTAAACTACCTGGCCGAGAAGGGGTTAGGCTTCCCACGGCCCGCCGAAGCAGCATGGGGCGCCGGCCAGTCGTGAACAGCTCGCATACGGGGCTTGTCGCTTTGCCCGAGTCCCAGCTAAAATGAAAAGGCCAGAGCCGGAGGGTAGGCGAATGGCTAGCAACCGCATTCGAAATGCGGCGCCCCGTATGGGGTTGCGGGTTCGAATCCCGTGCCCTCCGCTTTGATCAAGACCGCCGTCGTAACGCATTGATAATCAAGCAGTTGCGGCGGCGTTTTTGATTGACACAGTTGAACTGTGTCAATCGCGAACTTCAGGAACGGTGGTTGGCTCGACATCCTCCTCACTCAGATGTAGTCTCTTTGTCGCCGACGGACCGTCCGCCGGCGCCTCCTTGGAAATCCAATCCATCCATCCGGCGCTTAGCTTCCTCGTCATGGAGGTGATACTAGTCGCACGCTTCCCTCGCTCGCTCAAGCCCCTGGAGAGCCAACCATGAGGTGCTGGAACGGCTGCAAATGTCCAAGTCTTCTCTGTGCGCGCGGCTACGGACTCTGCACGTTCGGCCGAACCGTCTTGGTCCTGCTTACGATGCTATTACCTGTTGGGGCAGCGTTTTCCGCGGAGGCAGATTCCAGGAAACCGGCTGGCTACAATGTCCTGTTTATTGCCGTCGACGATATGCGGCCCGAATTGGGCTGCTATGGTTATGAGTACATGCACACGCCGAATATGGATCGGTTGGCAAGCCGGGGAACGCTGTTCAGTCGGGCCTATTGCCAGCAGGCGGTCTGCAATCCGTCGCGGGCGTCGCTGATGACCGGACTTCGCCCCGACTCGACCAAGGTACACGATCTGAGGCGGCATTTCCGTTTGGGAGTGCCCGATGTGGTCACGGTGGCACAGCACTTCAAGAACCATGGTTATCACTCGCAGGCCATCAGCAAGATCTATCACCGCGGGCTCGACGATCGGCTGTCATGGAGCGTGCCTCAGATGCGACCGAAGGCCCCCACATACGTCAGCGAGGAGATTTTCGAGCAGATTGCAGAGACCCGCAAAGAACTCGAGAGCAGGGGCATTCGCACGACACGTAGCCCAGGCAAAAAGGACCCGGCGACAGGGAACACGATGCAATTGGGCTCGCGTAAAGGCCCGCGTATCCATGGCCCCAGTTGGGAGGCGCCCGACGTGCCCGACAACGCGTTGTGCGACGGCAAGACGGCCGATCGGATTGTCGAGTTGTTGCGCGAGTTCAAGGAGGAAGACAAGTCGTTCTTCCTCGGCTGCGGATTCCTCAAACCGCATCTCCCGTTCGTCGCCCCCAAACGGTATTTCGACCTCTATCCCGTTGAAAGCGTCAAGCTGCCCGAAAATCGCGTCTACCCCAAAGACGTTCCAGAATTGGCGTTGCACAGATCGTTGGAGTTTCGCGTGTATAGCGATGTTCCGGACCAGGGGCCGTTTCCCGATTCGCTGTTGCGCGACTCGCTACGCGCCTATCGGGCATGCATCAGCTATGTGGATGCCCAGGTGGGGCGCATCATGACCGAGTTGGATCGACTTGGGCTGAATCAGAATACGGTGGTTGTGCTTTGGGGCGACCACGGCTGGCACTTGGGCGAGCAGAACCTCTGGGGCAAGATGACCAACTTTGAAATCGCCACTCGCGTCCCAATGATCATCTGCTCGCCAGGCCAACAACGCGCCGGCGCAAAGACGGCCGCCCTGGTGGAGTCCGTCGATATCTACCCGACGTTGTGTGAATTGTGCGGACTGCCGATGCCCGAAAACCTGGAGGGTACGAGCCTAGTGCCTGTGATGAACGATCCGGGTCGGAAGTGGAAGGCAGCGGCGTTCAGCCAGTATCCTCGCCCCGGCCATTACCCTGCGGAGGAACACATTCGGCAGATGGGCTACAGCATGCGGACCGACCGGTATCGTTACACCGAGTGGCGGGATCACAAGACAGGGGAGGTGTTTGTGCGCGAACTGTACGACTACCAGACCGATCCCCAAGGCAACGAGAACATCGCTGGTGAGCCCGAAAACGCCGCACTGGTCACACTGCTCAGCCGCCAACTGGCCAAATGCTGGCGCGGGGCGTTACCTCGGGACTAGCAGCCCCTGGCCGATCGCCCCTGCTCGTCAGCACCTTGCCCTAGCCCCAGTTCTGTAGCAATTCGGTCTCTCACCAAACAGACATTTTCGTGTTTTGGTGATAGATTGCAGCAGGTCGTGAAGTATCACCACATCCACAAGAACGGGGCTTCAAGAAGTTTGGCATCAACGCCCACGGCAGTGAACCAGCGTTCGCAGGATAGCTTCGAGCACCGTGTCGAGGTGCTTGCCGACGTCTTCGGCGAGAAACCGGAGTACGAAATACCCGTTTTCTTGCAGCAGCAGATCCTTACGTCGATCGCGACGGTAGGCGTCCGCACTGGCCAGATGCTGCGAACCGTCGAGTTCAACGACAAGGCGACCATCGGACCATAATAAGTCCACCTCCATCTGCCCCCAACCGTCAAAGGGAATGGGCAGTTTGGTATTGAGCGTAAACAGCCCGGCCGTTTCCGGCAGCGTTTCCAGTCTCCGATAGAGAAATGCTTCGGTCGCACTTCGCGCACGCTCGATCCCTTCCGAGTCGGGAGTGACCTTTCGGGACGCGTGGACGAATAGATTCGCCAACGGCGCGTCGACCCCGTCACCAACGAGACGCCGCACGCTGGCCGCGTACTCGCTTTTCCACTGAGGATCTACGGGAAGCGGAACCTCGGCGGGCCATCCCGGCACCGCGCTGCCGGGGAGCAGAATCGTATATCCCACCGCTTCGTAGCCGCGGCAGCGCCGATCGAACATGCGGGCCAGCATGGGTACATTCAGGTCTGCGTAATCGTACACACGTACTTCGCGTTTGCCGTCACACAGGCGGTGCAGTCTGCCCACGTATTGTGCGATGGTCCCGCGCCACGACACTGGCAGTGTGAGGAACAACGTATCCAACCGGGCGTCATCAAATCCTTCGCCAATGTACCGTCCGGTTGCCAGCAGGACTCGCTCGTCCATTTCGGGGATCTCTGCCAAGCGAGCCGCGGCCGCTTGGGCCTGTTTCGGCCGCAAGCCGCCACAGAGGACGACAACGTGACGAACGCAGGATGACAGCCGGGCAGCCAGGCGATCGAGATGCTCCTTGCGCTCCGTCAGAACCAAAGGCGATCGGCCTTCTCGAACAGCCTGCACAACTTCATCGCAGATGAGTTGATTGCGATCGTCGTCGGCAAGCAGTTCCCTGTATAGTTGCTGAAACTGAATCTGCAAATCCGTATCGGCTGCTGCCAATGGACGAAAGGACGTAGGACGGACCAACACGGTATGCCGGAAAGGGCGCGCCACCGCCTGTGCTTTCGCATCGACGCGGTGGCGGATTGGTCCGCATTGCATGAAGATGATTGGGTGGTGGCCGTCCTTGCGCGTGACAGTGGCGGACAACCCCACGACGAATCGCGCCTTGGCTCGGCGCACGACCTGCTCGAAGCTCCGAGCCGACAGATGGTGACACTCGTCCACGATCACGTGGCCGTAGTCTCCCACACAGTCCGCGACAACACCCTTGCGCACCAGGCTTTGAATGACGGCTACGTCCAGAGAACCGGTCGGCTTCTTTCGACCGCCGCCTATTCGGCCGATCGTCTTTGTCGGCAGGCCAAGAAACGCCGATAATCGTTCCACCCATTGTTCCAGCAACTGGCGGCGATGTACGAGAACCAGTGTATTCACGCCGCGCTCGGCAATCAGCCACGTGGTCACGACCGTCTTCCCAAATGCAGTCGTCGCGCAAAGAACGCCCGTTTCGTCGGCCAGCATCGCTCGCGCGGCGGTCTCTTGCTCCGGCAACAATTCGCCCTGAAACGACACATCCAATGGCTTCCCGCGGCATCGTTCGTCGCGGATGACAGCCTTGATGTGCTGCTCCGAGAGTAGTTTCTGCACGTCTTCCAAGCAGCCACGGGGAAGAGCGAAGTATTTGCCGTGATCCTCGGCGCAGCCAATGACGCGCGGCTTGCCGTACGTTGGCAAACGCATCGCTTGCGCCTTATAGAACTCGGGATTCTGAAACGCCGCAAGCCTCTGTAGTCGATTGCGAAGGCCCGGCGACAGAGGATCCTTGGCGATATAGACCTGGTCGGCGAGTGTCAGTTCCAGGCTGTCGGGAAGCGGACCCGCAATCGGCGGTTCCTTCCGGCGACGTGACGGTGGCGCAGTCCAGGGCTCAGCGTCCTCGTCGTCCGCCGCGACAAGACGCACGCCAACGACAAGTCCGCGACTCTGGGCGTCACGTACAAGCTGCTCGACCGTCGGGCGGTCAATCTTGCGTACTGTGGAGAGGAAAGCCCATTGATCGGGATGTGGAACAAACTGATCGTCTATGAAGACGCTGTTACCCAGGTCTCGCGGGCGCTTCTGCAGCGGCAGGGCGATCAGATTGCCGAAGCCGCCCTGGGGGAGCGTGTCTTGATTGGGGAAGAACCGGTCATAGGAATCCAGCCCGATGTCTGGCCGACGTTCCATGGTCGCGGTTAGGATGTGCGAGCCGAGTCTTCGGGCTAATGCGGCCGGGATCGCCTCGTCGAAGAACAGCCAAACGTGTCCGCCGTTGCCGGACCGAGATCGCTCCAGAGCAGCCGGTAAGCCCATGCGGAGGCACGTCTTCAGGATCGCTGCTGCGTCTTCCCGCCAATGTGTCTTGTCGAAATCGGCCGCCAGGAAAAAGCAGGTCTCGTCCTGAAACATCGGGTAGACGCCCATTACGAAATCGCGGCCTTCGTCGTCTTGCCCCGAAAGGTGCCAGCGGACTACTTCATCGATTACAGGCAGAAAGCGGCGGTGGGGACAAGCGGCGCACTTGACCTTGGGTTTTTCACAAACGTCCGTGACCCATTCGTTGGCACACGCCGGTTGATAGCCGCACTTGCCGGACCTGCGGCTTTCAAAGCGACGAGGATAAACGTCGTCGCGTCCGCGGAAGAACGAACGAAACAGAGCAATCTTGGCCTCGGGCGAGGACTCGTGGTGGACAACACCGTTCTGCCGTGCCACAGGAGTCTCCTTGAGTCGCACACGCGTGATATCGGGACCAGTCTACTATACCAAATGAATCGGTCGGCTTTCCGGGAAGGCACATGATACTCAACCCGCCGTATCCTGTGAGTTACTATGTCGATCTGAAGGTGCCACCACGGGCGAAGTAGTCGTGCGGTCTGAGATGGATCAGTGAGCGAAGCGATACAGAGTACGAAGAAGCCGGTCTACGGCCCAAAGCGGGAGAAATCGAAGTCCAGTACGTGCGGCCACTCTACCGCTTCCGTTCGGGCGGTCCCATCCAGCCGGCTTTGCTCGCTTCGCGATCTTTCACGGGGGCGTCGGTTAGTTTGATGGGCAGGCTGGTCACGTAGCCGGGAAATCCCATCGCAGTGTCGGCCACTTCGATCATGTAGGCGTCCGCCTTGCGGCCCGGCACCGATGTTTCGTAGTAGTCGTCCCGTTTGTTCATAATCCACTCGAACCACATCAGGTCGCGCCATTCGGGATTGCGGGCGTAGACGTACCACGTCCGAACGAGCTGGATCTTTGCCTGACTTTCGACTTTGGCTCGATAGTAGTTGCGTCCGTCTCGGTACTCGTGGCTCATGTCGACAATTTTGCTGATCGGCCGGGCGTCGAACATGTGGGCGACCCACATCATGAAGTCGATAAACTGGATCTCGTGGAAGTTGTAGTGCCGGTAGTTCGGGATCATCTCGATCGTCATGGGCTCTTTCAGACGCTCCTGCATCAGGTTGATATTGAACATGTTGTAGCCGCCTTCGTTGGTGGCCCCGATGTAGAGGACGGGTACGTTGACCTGATCCTGGAAGAAAGCGTGGTGGAACGAAAGGTGCCATTGAACTTCATCCGTGCGATAAGTACTTTCGTTGCCCATGATGATGGGTGACGCGACGCGGGAGTCCATGGCCGCGGCCACCGTCGCGCTACGGCCCCGCTTGGAATGTCCTCCGATCACGGCGGACACTCTGTCGACTTCGAGCACCTTCTCGAGCACGTCCATCGCCCGGATGTAGATGAGGGCCAACTGGCAGTTCATGTTATAGAAGTCCGTGCCCGTTTTGTGCCGCATCCTGGTGAGGACTCGCATGTTTTCGCCTTCGATGCCCGATCCGTCGGGATGGACGCCGGGGCTGCTAAGGACCATCGTCGGATATCCGGTGCGCGTGGCGATCGGCTCGCCGTATTTCTCGACATGCGCCGGAAACATGGCCCAACCCGGTGAGCCGACGATCACCACCTTGCCCTTGCGTTCCGGCGAGAGATCGATGGAATTGTCAGCCGGCGTGAAGATCACGCATGGATGGCCCCAAATCCGGTCTTCCAGCTTCAGACTGTTGAAATGGGCCGTAATCTTGCGGAGTTTCTTTGAGGGATCTGTATCACTTGTGACAATCTCATCCGAGATGATCTTCAAGTCCATCGGGATCATGTCCCGTTTGACATACGGATAGACCTCTCGCGGCTTCGGCACATCTCGCGATGCCTCCTCGAAGTTGAACGGTTTTGCGTCGTCCTTCGGCTCCTGGGCCCAAGCCGATACGTTCCAAACCGGTGTAAGCGACAAAAGGAAACAAGCCGTTATTGCAGGGGCTATGGTTCTTCGGCCGGGCATTGAGTGCTCCTTTGGGTTAGTGATATCGGCGTTGCACTACGTCATCGCAGGACAACTATGGGCCTGTCACGGCTCGCCGTACCAATATACAACCGAGGCGAAACAGGCGTTGTGCGGCGGTCTGACGCCGAAACGGAATGCCCATTCCCAATTGAAGCGGATCGCCTTGCGAAAGGTCATGGGATCGTTCCAGAACAGCTTGACGTTAACTTCCTCAAAGTCCTGGCTTCCGCCGGACGTCATGGGCGCCGAGACCGGGCTATGCCCCCATGCCATGTCGAACAGATCCTCGTGCCCCGTCCCGTTCCAACTGTTGTCGGGGAAAGCTCGCTCATCGTCGATAAAGATGTGTTCGTCCAGTTCGGGCTGACAGTCAAACAGGTCCATGTAGGCCACGACGTGCCCGGATCCCTGACGTTCAAAAGCCGTGTAGCCGTTGTGGTAGAAGAAATCCGCGAGCGGAAGATCGGGCTTCTCAAACTCGGCACCCTTGGCAATCCGGCCTTCGTTCTTATGGCTGCGAAGATACAACACGTCAGCGGGCAGGACCGCATCTTCTTCCACAAGCAGTCGCACATCGCATTCGACGGCAGCGGCCGACCTGGAGGCCAACTGGATGGTTGCCTTGTCGCGAAACGGCATGGGTAGGCAACAATCGCGCCAACCGCCGTCCGATTGGCCGAACGCCAAAGTGCGATGTGTGCGCGAGCCGAATCCGTGGTCCAGAGGAGCAACGATGTCAGACTCCTTTTCGTTGTCCCAACGGATCAGGAGTTCGGCGTTGTAGTTCTGCTTGGCTTCTTTCATCCGGACGCGAATCCCGCGAATGATTCCCGGTCCGCGAAGCTCAGTCACGTCGGCAGTCGTTGTGCCGCCACGTTGGGCGGCCGGCAGAGTGACGATCTTGCCGACATGTTTGCACGATGCCTCCCCCTCGCCAAAGAAATCCATCCGTTCCCAGACCGCAGCCGTCTTGTCGAACTCCGACTTCAGTGCCATCCAGTCCACGTCCAGGAACGATTCCACTTTCACATCCGGTGAATATGCTTTTACATTGATGTTGGCATAGACCTTGTCGCGTTGCAGATAGCGAAAGCGTTTCTTGAACGGGATCGGCGCATAGGATACGGCCCATTCCTTCCTGCCACGGGCTTCCCCCTCGGCTGTCACACGTCCGGAGACATTATTGCGAACCTCGGAGAAAGGTTGCGTGAAGGGCCGCTTCTCTTGCGCAAAGAACCGATTCGCCGTGCCCGTAAAGATGACCTCACCGTCGACTTCGACGCGAATATCCCGCCAATTCGTGGCATGGGTCGTCCAGATGCGGGACACGACGCCGGGACCCTTGTGATCGGCGACGACCCTCCAGCCATCCTCTTCGTAGAGGCAATAGTGACGATCCGGGTTGCCGCCTTGGCGATGGAAGCCAGAGTACTGCAAGATTCGGTGCGATTGCGGCCGAAACAAATGGTCGGCCGAGCGCATCCGCTCCAGTTCGTCGGCAACCGTGACCGTCGCTGCTGCGGCGTCGTTGACGCAAACCACCAGGGGAAGTGTGACCGCTACGATGAAGATGATTCTCATTGAATGTTGTACTCTTTCCAATTGGTGCATTTGCAGGGATGTCCTTCCGGTACAATACAAACGAGGCGCACCAGATGCAATCTATGTTCCACCGAGGACGGTTGGCCTCCCAGCTACCACGGCACCGGCAGCGAAGAGTGTTTCAACAGCGGCTGGTGCAAGTTCGACCGCAAGGCTGTATCTGGATTCGTTTCCTTACGTCCGGGCCATCCCACGGTCTACTCGTTCCATCTGAACGACGCATTCCAGTTCCAAGAGAACATCCGCGTGGTCGAGGAGCAAATGGGGCTGGGTGAAGGCGACACGATGATTCGCAACCAAAATCCCATCTGGGGAAGCACGGCCTACTGGTATGCATTGCCAGCCAGACCGGCCGAATCGCGGCAAGATCTTCTTCCGCGTCAGTAGAGTTGTGAAGAAGAAAGGTGGTCATGCGTGAGGTATCCCGGCGAAGTCTTGTGAAGCCATCGGCGGCTGCGAGGGTCGTGCTATCGGCCGACGGCCTGTTGCAGGATGCATTCAGTCGGGTGCGAAGTGAGCGCATCGAAGAATGCTTGCGGCGAAGCGGTGACGTCGACTTCGCCGCACTTGACTAGAAGATTGAGCCGCAAGCAAGAGGGAAAGAAATGAAACGCCGTATCTTCTTCGGACTGGTCTTGGCATTGGCCGCGGCCATCGCGTCGCCTGCCAGCCGGGCCGACGATACCTCCCCGGCAACGACAAAAGCCAAGATCCCCGATCATCTCAAGAAAGCACTAGCCAATCCGCAGGAAGATCCGTCGTTGCCCAACGTGATGCTCATCGGCGATTCAATCTCGATCGGTTACACCATTCCGGTCCGCAAGCTACTCGAAGGCAAGGCGAACGTGTTCCGCCCGCCGACCAACTGCGCCTATTCGTCCCGCGGTGTGGCCAATGTGAAGTCGTGGCTTGGCACGCGACGTTGGGACGTGATCCATTTCAATTGGCGTATTTGGGACACGCACTATCTCCGCGACGGCAAGTTGGTGCGCGCAACCAGCGAAGGCAATTACGCGCCCAGCGAACTGAAGATCCGCGCCACCGAAGCACAGTATGTTGACAACCTCAAGCAGATACTGGCGATCTTAGAAGGAACCGGCGCGAAGCTCATTTGGGCCAGCACCACGCCTGTCATGAACCGCCAGGGCGAACGATTCGAGCACATCGCCAAGTACAACCGGGCCACCGCGATGTTGATGAACGAGCGAGGCATCGAGATCGACGACCTCTACGGCCTCGTGTTACCTCACGCGGCCAACTGGCAGACCAAGGACCGGGGCCACTACAACGAGCTGGGGAACTCGAAACTGGGCGAGCAAGTGGCCCGGTGCATCGAAGAAGCCCTGCCCCAGTAGACACGTGCAGAGCCCGACGGACGTTGGAATCGACAGGGCACGGTGGGTGGACGATGTTTCAAGCTTGACATCAGGCTTGACCTGACTACCGGCCCGAATCACGGTGTGGCACAATGGTCCCTTGACCGACGGCGGCGGGAATCGTGGTCGGGTCAGGGACCCCGTCCACAACGAATTGGAGCCATCGTCAACGAAACGGACGCCGATACTCGAACGCAACGCAACTGCAATGACTGAGAAAACCGACAACACGAACCGCTATCCGACCGACCAGGTCATGTCGCTGGTCACGGAGTTGGTCACCGCGGCCGGCGCCGCGGTGGACGACGCGGCGATTGTGGCCGACGCGCTGGTCGATGCCGACATCCAGGGCGGCTCCACCCACGGCGTCTCCCGGCTGAACATCTACATCCGCCGTATCCAGGCCGGTCTGGTCGACCCAAGGGCCGAGCTGGTGGTCGATTCGCGACGGCCGGCAGTGTTGGTGGTCGACGCCGCTGGTGGGCTCGGTCAGGTCCAGGCGGTCAAGACGCTTCGCCGGCTCGTCCTCCTCGCCAGACAGTACGGTGTTGCCTCGGCGACGATCCGCCGATCGCAGCACTTCGGCGCGTTGTCGTACTACTGCAATTGGGCCGCCGAGCAGGACATGGTGCTGCTGGCGATGACCAATTGCGAGCCGGCCATGTCGCCGGTCGGCAGCTCCGAGGCCTTTTTCGGCACCAATCCGATCGCCGTGTCGTTTCCCACCGGCAAGGGGTTTTCGCTCAGGATCGACCTAGCCACATCGCTGGTCGCCCGGGGAAACATCGTCGCGGCCAACAAGGCGGGCAAGCCGATCCCCGAGGGCTGGGCCTTGGACATTGACGGCAATCCGACTACCGACGCGCTCGCCGCGCTGGCCGGCACGGTGCTGCCGATGGCCGGCCACAAGGGGCTGGCACTGGCCACGATGGTCGAGCTGTTCAGCGGCGTGCTTTCCGGCGCCGCCGTGGGCGCCGAGATCGGCTCGATGTACAAGCACATGGATCGCCCACAAGACGTGGGGCACTACTTCTGTCTGGTCGACGTGGCCGCGTTCATGGACGCCGACGCGCTGAAGCGTCGTGTGGACGACACGATCGATCGCATCAAGGCTTCGCGCCGCTGTGCCGGCGTCGACGAGATCCTCGTGCCCGGCGAGCCGGAGAGCCGCAAGGCCCAGCATAACCGCGAGCACGGCATACCGATCGGCAAGGAGACGGTAGGCGAGATCTGTGCGCTGTGTGAAGAGTACGGTGTGGCGTTCGAGCTAACGCCGACCGGTAAGTGACTACAGGACACGAAGTCAATTCATCTGGGAGTTTCATTGGATAATGAGCCTTGAGCTCGTCGCGATCCAGCGTCCGGAGAACCTGACATGATTTGTCGGTTGTAGCTGCCGTCGCCAGACGGCGGACGCCC